>CAYLSW010000029.1:0-14748 GCA_964386145.1 uncultured Lentimicrobiaceae bacterium
GGCTCGGAAAAACAGGCGCACTGACAGTTCCTTTAAAAGTACTGTTGTTAAGATACTTGAAACTGTTGGTAATAGTCTGATTCTGAAAAATGGACTGACTACTAAAAGAAACGTACAACCCATCATCAAGTTTTGTCAACCCGGCGGGATTGAAATACACAGCATCAATGCTGGTAGAAGCATCACGTACCAACATACGCGACCATGCTGTACTTTGGTTGGTATTGGTTACCAACCCTCCTGCGAAAGCAAGATTAACAACTAACAGCAAACTGATTAAAGAAATTGTAATTTTTTTCATAGGATAAATCGTTTAATTTGTTAACGTTATTTGAGGCTAATATAGAGAATATTAATTCAAAAAAAGCAAGTCTTTTAAAAAAAAATAAATTAAATTTTAAAAATAACAATAATGCGCCAATCCATAACCGTTATTAATTAACTGTAAAACAACAACTAAACAAGTCTATTAATACTCTGACTAAACAAGAAAATACTTTCACTTTCCTGAATATTTTAGCCATTTTCGGGCATTTACAAAGGCTTCGAGCCAAGGACCAGCTTCATCATCTTCGCGTCCGGAAGGATAGAAAGCCCACTGCCACGGAAAAATTGAGCGTTCCAAATGAGGCATCATAGCCAAATGACGACCGTTGTTTGAACACACTGCTGCAGCACCCCAGTCGGAACCGTTGGGATTGCCAGGATACTGTTCATAGCTGTAAAAAGCCGAAATACAATATTTATCTCGAAAATAAGGGAAACTGAATTTCCCTTCGCCGTGCGCCACCCAGACACCCAGTCGTTGTCCGGTCAGGCTCTTCAACATAATGGAATTGTTTTCGTGGATGTTCACGTTGACAAAACCGGATTCGAACTTTCCCGAATCGTTGCGCAGCATCTGTGGTTTTTCAGGATGTTCGGGATAGACCAGCCCCAGCTCCATCATCAGCTGACAGCCGTTGCAAACACCGAGGCTCAGGGTATCGACTCTTTTGTAAAAGCTATCCAGTGCGTTTTTGGCTTTTTCATTGTACAGGAAAGCCCCAGCCCATCCTTTAGCCGAACCCAGTACATCCGAATTGGAAAAGCCACCTACAAAAGCTACAAAACCAACATCTGACAGGTCTTCCCTTCCGGATATCAGGTCAGTCATGTGGACATCTTTCACACGGAATCCTGCGAGATAAAGCGCATAGGCCATTTCGCGGTCACCATTTACACCTTTTTCACGAATGATAGCCGCCACCGGAGCCTGGTTCCTGTTCAGGTCTTCCACAATACTTTTGATTTTTCCGGAAAAATTCTTTGAAAAATGAAAATGCAAATCCTGTCGTTTGAAATTCTTAAACCGGGACTGAGCTGCAGAAATTTCTGTTTGCTTTTGGTCAAAAAGAAAAGAAGTCTGATACCAAATATCCCGGTAACGGGCAATGTCCAGTATAAAAGACTGACCCTGGTGATGAAGATTCAATTTGTGCCCGGGTATCATTTCACCGAGAACATGGTAAACAACGCCGGCATCATCAAAAACCTTCTTCACAGCCTTATCATCCTTAACCTGAATCACCACAGCCGGTTTTTCACTAAACATCAAACGAATAATATCTTTCTCGTCAAACTTATCAGTAATAATATCCATACCTGTTTCGGTATTAGCAAAATTCATCTCCAGCAGCGTGGTAATCAGCCCGCCGGCAGAGACATCGTGACCGGCCAGAATTTTATTTTCCCCGATAAGCTGTTGTAAAACATTGAAAGTTCTCCTAAACCTGGCAGCATCCCGCACATCGGGACAAGTCTGACCTACTCTGTTCAGTGTCTGGGCAAAACTACTTCCCGCCAATTCAAAGTCTGAAAAGGAGAAATCCACATAAATTAGTTTTGTTCCGGCCAGGGTTTTAGCTACAGGGCTGAGACTCTTCCTGATGTCTGTCACCTCACCTACAGCGGAGATGATAACAGTCCCAGGCGCATACACCACTTTGTCCTTGCCATATTTCTGTGTCATGGAGAGGGAATCCTTTCCTGTAGGAATGGGGATGCCCAAGGCGATGGCAAAATCGCTGACCGCCTTTACAGCAGTATAAAGCCGGGCATTTTCTCCAGGATTCCGTGCCGGCCACATCCAGTTGGCACTCAGTGATACGCCACTTAGCCCGCCTTCAACAGGAGTCCAAATTAGATTCGTCAGTGCTTCTGCAATGGCCAGTCGCGAGCCTGCCGGTGCATCGACTAAAGCCGCAGCCGGCGCATGACCCAGCGCTGTGGCAATACCTTTTCTTCCACGATAATCCAACGCCATGACGCCAAGATTATTCAGTGGAAGCTGTAAAGGTCCTGCACACTGCTGCATGGCTACGCGCCCCGTCACCGACCGATCCACTTTGTTGGTAAGCCAGTCTTTAGAAGCAACGGCCTCAAGAAGCAACACCTTCTTCAGGTACGTTTCAAAATGGGAAGTATGGTAAGTTATTCTTTCCAATTCATTGGTTTGGCTAATATCATGCAGCACTGTCCGGGGCGGTTTTCCGAAAAGATACTCCAGTTTTAAATCTACCGGACAGACTTTCCCCTCCTCATCTTCCACCACCAGCTTGTGGTCAGCTTTCACTTCGCCCACTTTGTAAAATGGTGCTCTTTCGCGGGAAGCAATTTTTTCAAGTAATGGTATATCCTTTTCTTTGATAATCAGCCCCATGCGCTCCTGCGACTCGTTCCCCAGAATTTCTTTAAAAGACAGAGTAGGATCGCCCAAAGGCAACTTCCCCACATTAATAACAGCTCCCGTATCTTCCACCAGCTCTGAGAGGCTGTTGAGATGTCCGCCGGCGCCGTGGTCGTGAATGGAAACAATGGGGTTATTTTCGGATTCAACCATGGCACGGATAGCATTGGCCACCCGTTTTTGCATTTCCGGATTGGCTCGTTGTACAGCATTCAGTTCTGTCCCCTGCCCATATTGGCCTGTAGCTACTGATGACACTGCACCACCGCCCATACCGATACGGTAGTTGTCGCCACCAAGCACCACTATCACATCACCAGGCTCGGGTTTTTCTTTGTGGCTGTCTTTTTCGTTGGCAAAACCAACACCACCGGCCTGCATAATTACCTTATCGTAAGCATACATTTTCCCTTTTTCTTCATGCTCAAAAGTAAAAAGGCTGCCATTGATGAGTGGTTGTCCGAACTTATTTCCAAAGTCGGAAGCGCCATTGGAAGCTTTCATAAGAATATCGCCCGGAGCATGGTAAAGCCAGGGACGAGGGGAAATATTCTGCTCCCAGAATCTTTCATTGTCAAGTCGCGGGTAAGAGGTCATGTAAACCGCTGTTCCGGCCAGCGGAATACTGCCTTTCCCACCGGCCATACGGTCGCGGATTTCGCCGCCGCTGCCGGTAGCCGCTCCATTGAATGGTTCCACGGTGGTAGGAAAATTATGTGTCTCCGCTTTGAGCGACAAAACGGAAGATATTTCACGGATTTCGAAAAAGCCGGATTTATCCTGGCGGACAGGAGCAAACTGATCTATTTTCGGCCCTGCAACAAATGCTACATTGTCTTTGTAAGCCGATACTATCTTTTCAGGGCTTATTTTAGAAGTTTTTTTAATCAGAGCAAACAGGCTCTCCGGCATCTCATTGCCATCGATGATAAAGCTGCCATTAAAAATTTTGTGACGGCAGTGCTCGGAATTGATTTGCGCAAAGCCGTAAACTTCCGAATCGGTTAGTCTCCGGCCAAGTTTTTTGCTTACCTCCTTAAGATAATCTATCTCATCTTTGCTCAAGGCCAGGCTTTCCCGCGCATTGTAAGCAGTAATATCCCCGATGTATTTTATGGGTTCCGGCTGTTGGTCAATGGTTAGCGAATCTTGGTCAATACCGGTATATAACTGTTGTAACATTGAATCATAAGAAACGCCGGCATTGTTAACTTTCTCAAATCTCTCTATCCTCACAACACCTTTGACACCCATATTCTGTGTAATTTCCACGGCATTAGTACTCCATGGGGTAATCATCTCCCTGCGCGGGCCGAGAAACAAGCCTTCCTCATGTTTGGCCTGGCAAAGGCTTGAATGACCAAAAAGCCAATTTAACTTTTGATGATCTTTCACCAAAAGCATTCTATCAGCTTTAACGACGATGTAATGACGTCCATCGGAAGAGTAAAAATAAATCATGAGCAGGAACTTTGGGTAAACATGCGCAAAGATAGAAAATGCTTTGTGTATTCTGAAAATTGAATAAATTATTTTACCCTGATGAAAACGGCAGTAACGGTTTGCCAACACAACGCAATAATTTGATAATCAACGATTAACCAAAGAAGCATTTTCCTAACAGCCACAAAATCAGGTATGAATTCTAAATGTATTATAAAAAAATACATCAGGAGACGTATTCTGCGTAATAATTAGGATTACTTTTGCACATTATTAATTTTATTATTATTTATTACACAATGAAAAAAGGAACAGTAAAATTCTTCAACGAATCAAAAGGATTCGGATTTATTATTGAAGAAGATTCTAAAAATGAGTATTTTGTACACATTTCAGGATTAATTGACAAAATTCACGAAGGCGACGAAGTTGAATTTGACTTAAAAGAAGGTAGAAAAGGTTTAAATGCCACAGACGTTAAAGTAATTTAATGCTTGTTCATTAACTTTTTTACTAATGAAAAAGGGGCCTGTCATCACTGACAGGCTTTTTTTTATGCCTGTATTTTCGTCTTGCTTTTAATCATTCAGGTCTTATCCGACCTGAATAATTATGCCAACAATTTTCGTATTTTTGAAGGCACGATCAGGGAAAACACCGTTTTCATTTTATGACGAAGGAAAAAAAATCACTGGAAGAGGTACATGCTTCTGTAGATACAGTGAAAGAGACAAGTATTTACAGGAAGCTGCTGGCATTTATGGGGCCGGCATACCTGATTAGTGTGGGTTATATGGATCCGGGCAACTGGGCAACCGACATAGCCGGCGGCAGCCGGTTTGGCTACCAGCTGATTTGGGTTTTGCTTATGTCAAATATCATGGCGCTGCTGCTGCAAAGCCTGAGCGTAAGACTTGGCGTAGTGCGTGGCCGCGATCTGGCACAAGCCTGTCGCGAGACCTATTCCAAACCGGTCAACTTCATACTTTATATCCTTGCGGAAATAGCCATTATAGCTACCGACCTGGCCGAAGTGGTAGGAATGGCTATCGGCCTACAGTTGCTTTTCCACATCCCGTTGCTCTGGGGTGTGCTGCTTACATTCTTCGACACCTTTATTTTGCTGTTTCTCATCAACAAAGGGATGCGAAAGATGGAGGCATTTATTCTGGCGCTGGTAGGAGTCATTGGATTGGCTTTCTTTGTGGAGATGCTTTTTGCAAGACCGGATATGACAGAGCTGGCCAAAGGTTTTATCCCGACTATTCCCAACAGTACAGCCCTGTACATTGCCATTGGCATCATTGGTGCTACGGTGATGCCACACAACCTGTACCTGCACTCCTCGTTGGTACAAACCCGCCGTTTTAAGCGTACCCGCATTGACATTGGCGGGGCATTACGGTTTAACTTTTTCGATACGGCCATTGCCCTGAACATGGCTTTTTTTGTGAATGCTGCCATTCTGATTCTTGCAGCTGCTACATTTTACCAGGCAGGTATGTTTCATGTGAGCGAGATTCAGGATGCTTACAAGTTTCTGGAACCGTTGCTGGGCACAAAGTGGGCTGCTGTTCTGTTTGCCGTAGCGCTCATTGCCGCCGGACAGAGTTCCACGCTCACAGGCACGCTTGCCGGACAAATCATTATGGAAGGATTTATCAATTTTCGTATTCAGCCTTGGGCAAGGCGTATGATCACCCGGTCACTGGCCATTATTCCGGCCATAGCCACCCTGCTCTATTTTGGTGAAAGTTATACAGGGAAACTCTTGGTTCTCAGCCAGGTAGTATTAAGTATGCAGCTGGGATTTGCCGTTATCCCGTTGATTCATTTTGTAAGCGATAAAACTTCCATGGGGAAATTTGCCATCAAACTGCCTGTAAAAATTGCTTCGTGGCTCATTGCGCTGGTTATTGTGGCGTTAAATATTCAATTGGTTATTAATGAGGTGCAACATTGGTTTGGTAGCAGCCAACATCCGGTTCTTTTGGCTTTGGTTGTGGTACCCATAATTGTTGCACTGCTGTTTTTACTGGCTTATCTTACACTACTGCCCATAGTGCGAAAAATGAAAATCGGGAAAAGAGATTTTATTCATTCCGGGATACCCGAACTAAAATTAAGTTCAAAGCCTTTATACAACAAAATTATGGTCGCGCTGGACTTCTCCCATGCCGATGCCGCCGTTATGCAACACGCCTTGGCACTGGGAAATATTGAAAGTGAATTTTTATTTGTTCATATTGTGGAGAGTGCGGCTGCCCTGGTGTACGGAGACGAAACCGAAGACCAGGAAGCCGAAGATGACAGCCAGCGACTCAGGAAATTCGTACATGAAATAAGTAAAATGGGATTCCGGGCAGCAACCCGTGTGGGGTATGGTAATCCGAAAACACTGCTCCCTGAGTTCGCCACAGACTTCGGAGCTGATTTACTCATCATGGGTGCGCACGGTCACGGATGGCTTAAAGATATGCTTTTCGGTACCACCATAGAAAAAGTTCGACACAAGGTAAACATTCCTGTATTAATCGTGAGAAAATAATCCGTTTCGGACAAATGTCATCGCAATACGGACACACACTCCTTTCTCTTGCAAGAGCAAAAGAAAAGGCTCTCTGTTATTGTCCGGAGACACTCACAGAAAGCCGTTAGCTCTTTTAGAAAAAACCCAACCCGGGTTTATCCCAAAAACCTCTCCGCTTCAATAGCGGCCATAGCGCCGGTTCCGGCAGCCGTAATAGCCTGGCGATAATGTTTGTCCTGTACATCGCCGGCGGCAAAAATACCGGGGATATTGGTAGCAGTAGAATCAGGTTTTGTGATAAGGTATCCCGTCTCATCCATATCTAACTTTCCAAAAAACAGGTCAGTATTGGGTTTGTGTCCGATGGCCAGGAAAAACCCATCGATGTCAATTTTTCTTTCTTCACCGGTTTTGTTGTTCACCAAAACAGCACCATCCAGCGCTTTTGTAAATCCCTGTTCCACGCCCACAATTTCTTTCACCTCGTGGTTCCACAGCACTTCAATGTTAGTCGTGTTGAGTACTTTATTTTGCATGGCTTTGGAGGCACGCAGCTGGTCGCGGCGATGAATAAGGTAAACCTTGCGGCACATATTGGCAAGATAGGTTGCTTCCTCTGCCGCAGTATCGCCACCACCCACAACGGCCACATCTTTGCCTTTATAAAAGAAACCGTCGCAGGTAGCACAAGCCGAGACACCACCGCCTTTGAATTTCTCTTCAGACTCCAGCCCGAGATATTTTGCTGTTGCCCCGGTGGCGACAATGACAGTTTCTGCCATTAATTCAGTACCATCATCAATTTTTACTTTGAACGGGCGTTCGGCTGTATCAATTTCAGAGACCATTCCCCAGCGGATATCTGCGCCGAAACGTTCGGCCTGTTTTTGCATATCTCCCATCATTTTGGGGCCTTCAACCCCGGCAGGATAACCGGGAAAGTTATCAACTTCAGTAGTAGTAGTCAGCTGTCCTCCGGGTTCCATACCCTGGTAAACAATAGGCTTTAAATCAGCACGGGAAGCATAAATAGCAGCAGTATACCCGGCAGGGCCGGAACCTATAATCAAACATTTGGTTGTTTCCATATCATTACATTTTAAGATTTCTTCTTATTGAATTTCTTAACTTATCAAATCGAATGCCAAAAGGCCATTATGTAAATTCCGTACTCATATTGGCAGAAGCAGAAAGACAGACCGGCACAACAAATCATCAGCCTTCCAGTTCAATGCTCACGAAATCCATTTTACCACCCAGCGGTGGATTGAGTTTTCTGATTTTCAGCCGCACATGTTTCACCTGTGGAAATTTTTCTTTGATACTTTCCAGAATGCGGCGCCCCACATGTTCCAGCAGTTTTGATTTTACAACCATCTCCGCTTTTAAAACCCGATAAACTTCCTGGTAATTTACGGTATCAAGCAGATTATCGGTCTGCCCGGCTTTGGTAGTATCTATTTCGAGAAACAGATCACAACGGAATTTGGTGCCAATGACCTGCTCCTCTTTGAAACAGCCATGGTAGGCAAAAAACTCCATTCCTTCGATGGATATGATGGACATATTTTTTCGTTTTTGCAAAACAGATTATTCTTTTCTTCCCAGTTCGTGCAATCCTGTTTCCAAACGGCGAAGAGTTTCTTCCTGGCCGATGAGGGAGATAATATCAAACAAATGTGGCCCTTTCAGCGCCCCGACAATCAACAACCGGAAAGCATTCAGTACAGCGCCCATACCATACTCATTTTCTTCTATCCACTTTTTCACCACAGCTTCCGTATTTTCTGACGAAAAATTATCAACACTGGCCAGCAACGTTTTCAACGCTGTCATCTGGTCATAAGAAGCCTGTTTCCATCGTTTTTTCACTGCTTTCTGATCGTAAGATGCCGGCATTTTGAAAAAGAAATCGGACTGTTCCCACAGTTCATGCACAAAATGCACCCGTTCTTTTACAAGCGTCACTACTTTTTCAACATATTCAACATCAGCCATGACGCCCTCTTTTTCGATAAAAGGAAGATACAACCCGGCAAGCACTTTGTTGTCCATTTTCAGTATGTACTGGTGATTGAACCATTTAGCTTTTTCCGGATCAAATTGGGAACCTGATTTTCCAACACGGTTGATGGAGAAAGCTTCTGCCATTTCATCCAAACTGAAAATCTCGCGTTCATCACCCGGGTTCCATCCCAAAAGAGCAAGCATATTGACAAAAGCTTCGGGGAAATAGCCCTCTTCGCGATAGCCGCGAGTAGCTTCTCCCGTTTTGGGGTCAATCCATTGCAACGGAAACACCGGAAACCCCAGCCGGTCGCCATCTCGCTTGCTGAGTTTACCTTTCCCATCAGGCTTGAGTAACAACGGCAGATGAGCAAACTGTGGTGCATCCCATTCAAAAGCTTCATAAAGTAACACGTGTAGCGGTAGCGAAGGCAACCATTCTTCTCCCCTTATCACGTGGCTGATTTTCATTAAATGGTCATCCACCACATTGGCCAGATGATAAGTTGGCATCCCATCTGACTTAAATAACACCTTATCGTCCAGTACGTTGGCATGAACAGTTACCTCTCCTCGAATCATGTCCACCATGGTTACAATTCGGTCTTTGGGCATCTTGAAGCGCACCACAAAAGGAGAATTAGTTTCCAGCAATTTTTGCGTTTCGGCTCCGGACAAAACCAGTGAGTTTTTTAAATGTGTTCGTTCGGCGACATTATAAGTAAATGTCTTTTTCTCTGATTCAAATTTTTTCCGTAGTGCGGTCAGCTCTTCTGCCGTATCGAAAGCATAATAAGCATGACCGGAAGCAACGAGCCGGTCAGCATATTCGCGATAGATGGCTTTGCGTTCCGACTGTTTGTACGGTCCGAAATCGCCCCCTTTGGTCACGCCTTCATCAAATTGAATCCCACACCAGTCAAAAGCTTCGATAATGTAATCTTCTGCACCGGAAACGAGCCGTGCCTGATCCGTATCTTCAATACGCAGAATAAATTTTCCACCGTTCTTTTTGGCAAAAAGATAATTGTACAAAGCTGTGCGAATGCCGCCAATGTGTAAAGGCCCGGTGGGACTGGGTGCAAAACGTACCCGGATTTCACGGTTAATCATCTGTTTTTGTTTTGAACGGCAAAGATAGGAAAAAGCAGGGAGAGAATGTTTGGATGTGTGATGTGAGGATGTGTGATGTGGGGATGTGGGGATGTGTCAATAAAAGCGGGCGTTAGCGGTATCTGGTAGGGGAACACTTGTGATATTTGGTGTCATCATAAAAAAGCCTGTATTTTTGTCCCATGAAAATTGATGTTATCCCCTACGCTTCGGCCATACGGCCCGATTTGATCAAAAACCGCAATGTGGTTGTCATAGATGTACTCCGTGCCTCGTCAGTAATAGTAACGGCTCTTGCTAATGGCGCCAACGCTTTTATCCCGGTTAGTACCGTTGATGAAGCACGACAAAAAGCAATCATGCTCCACGATGAAGGTATCTTGCTTTGCGGTGAACGTGATACCAAAACCATTGATGGCTTTCATTTGGGAAATTCGCCACAAGCTTATACCCGCAGCAAGGTAGAAGGCAAAACATTGATTTTCACTACTTCTAACGGAACAAAAGCATTAAATCAGTTACAAAAAGCTGCAGAAGTCTTTATCGGCTCGTTTTTAAATATGAAGGCACTGGTTCATCTGTTTTCAGACTTGGAGGACGTGGTACTTGTCTGTTCGGGAACCAACAACAACTTTTCGATGGATGACGCTATGTGTGCGGCTTTATTCATAGACGAAATTATGAAAAAGAAAGCCGTTTTGCTCTCTGATTTATCCATCACCCTGCTCAAAGCTTTCCAGAAAGACAACGGCAACCTGCCTCTTCTTTTGAAAGATTGTTATCATTTGAACCTGTTGAAACGGAATGGTTTTGGCGAAGATGTGAATTACTGTCTGCAAAAAAACAGTTCGGACGTTGTACCAGAAATGAAAAGCGGGAGGATTGTAAAGGTAAATTGAAAATGGGTCACTGGCTAATCAGCTGTTAAACAATGATCAAAAGCTTCGATACCATTCAATGGTCAAATGATTGTCATTATTGGACATTGATCACAGCTCATTTTCGCAATTCCACCACTTCATTTCATCGCAATTTCTCTCCGTTATTCAATACGTGGTTATGTTAGCGTTGTCCGTTTCCGAACATCAATTGTTTCAATATGAACATAATAAATAATGTTAAAAGTCACTCATCCACTTACCACAGTGTAGATTAGATAGTTATATTTGTGGCACGTTTTATGATGAGCTCTTGTGTTCAGAACAGTTAAAAGATATGACAGTAGTTGGTCATTCAATAAAAAACATGAATTCATGAAAAAAAAGATTATTTTTTTTATTCCCTTAATTACCTTTTTGTTTATCGGAGTAAGCCTTACAGCGCAACAGGAATGGTCGCTGGAGAAGTGTATCAACTATGCTTACGAAAATAATTTACAGATAAAGCAAAGCAAGCTGAATGCCGAATCCTCCAAAGAAAGTTTGTTGCAAAGCAAATTGGGGTTTTTACCCTCCTTCAACGCCAATATTTCACAAAACACCGGTTGGGGAAGGTCAATAGACATGGCCACATATCGCTATGTCAACAAACAATCAACCCAGGCTTACGGCTCGCTAAACGCTAACCTGACTCTTTTTAGCGGGTTTCAAAATGTGAATAACCTGCGGCAAAAGCAATTTGAATATCTTGCTAAGAAATATAATTCTGACAAGATCAGAGACAACATTGCTTTGAACATTGCAGCAAGCTATTTGCAGATTTTGTTTAATATTGAACAGGTTCACATTGCCAAAAGGCAGGTGGAGATAAGCAACAAACAGATTGAGCGCACGAAAAAAGAGACTGCTGCCGGAACAGTGGCACGGGGAAACCTGTTGGACATAGAATCCCAGGGTGCCAATGACCAGGTAAATTTGGTCAAAGCACAGAACAAACTTATGCTGGCCTATCTTGACCTGATGCAACTTCTCGACATAAAAGGCAATACGGCATTTGATATTGTAAAACCCCATCTGGTAATTACCCAAAAACCGAGCCTGCTTCCCATCCAGTCTATTTACGATCGTGCTCTGCAAATAAGGCCGGAGATTAAGAGTGCGCAGTATTCGGTGAAAGCTGCTGACCGCGCACTGGCCATGGCCAAAGGGCAACGAAGCCCTACGCTGAGTCTGAGTTCTTCATACGGAAATAACTACTCCGACCAAATCAGGGTAAGCAACAACCCCCTTGACCCTGGTTTTAAAGAAATCAAACCTTTTTGGGATCAACTAAACGACAACCGAAGTATTACCCTCGGGTTTAGACTGACTATTCCAATTTTGAACGGGTTTCAGGTTTCAACCTACATAAGGCAGTCGCAGATTTCTCTGGAGAACGCCAACCTGAATCTCGAAATAGAAAAAAACAACCTGCGCAAAAGTATTGAGCAGGCTTATACCGATGCACTGGCAGCTTATCAAACTTACGTTGCCCGCGAAAAGTCAGTGATTTCGTTAAAGGAATCTTTCAAATATGCACAGGAGAAATTAAATGTGGGCATGTTGAGTTCTACCGATTACGATGTGGCAAAAGTAAAGCTTTTCAATGCAGAATCAGATATTATTGCTGCAAAATATGATTATATCTTCAAGACAAAGATTCTTGACTTTTATCTCGGTCGCAGTCTGTCGTTAAAAGATATTGTCAAACCGGAAAGCTCACAAACAAACGCTGTGAAGTAGGTTTGAAATACTAAAGAATACTTACATTAGCACCAAAAAAATAAAGAAATGACAAAATCCCGGAAAAAAGTAATTTGGTATATCATCGGCTCACTTGTGCTGGTCGTGATTGTGGTGTTGGCTGTGAAAAAAGGTAAATCATCAGAAGCACAAAAAGTTGCTGTCGAAAAGGTTACAAGGAGAAACATTATTGAGACTGTTTCGGCCAATGGCAGAATTCAGCCTGCCAAGGATGTGAAGATAAGCCCCTATATTTCAGGTGAGGTGGTACAACTTTATGTGAAGGAAGGTGATTTTGTAAAGAAAGGGCAAAAGTTAGCAAAAATTGATCCTAAAATTTACATTTCCAGCTTCCAGCAGGCAGAGGCTGCCGTAAAAACCACAGAGGCTAATCAGGCCAATGCAAAAGCTCGCCTGGCACAATCGCAGGCACAATATACAAAAAGCAGACTTGACTTTGCCCGTAGCGAAAAACTTTGGAAAAAACAGGTTATTTCCGATGCAGACTATGATGCCGCGCGCTCCACTTATCTTGTGGCCAAAGCAGAGGTGAAAGCAGCCGAAGAAAGTTATAAGGCCAGCCGGTTTCAGGTGAAAAGTTCCAAAGCCAAGCTGAGTGAAGCAGAGGAAAATCTGAACCGTACAGCTATTTATGCCCCCAACAGCGGAACTGTTGCCAAGCTTAGTGTACAGGTGGGCGAGCGGGTTACCGGTGCCTCCCAGTTTTCTGCAGGTACGGAAATTATGCGTATAGCCAACCTGAATGTAATGGAAGTAAATGTGGAAGTTAACGAAAACGATATTGTTCAGGTCGCCATGAACGACACCGCCATGATTGAAGTGGATGCCTATCTGAATCGCAAATTCAAAGGTATCGTAACCGAAATAGCTACTTCAGCTAACACTACCGGCGTGAGTGCTGATCAGGTAACTAATTTTGATGTAAAAATCAGGATGCTGAAAGCATCCTATGCCGATCTTATCCGTCCGAAAAATCCCATTCCTTCTCCATTCAGACCCGGGATGTCCGCCACGGTGGAAATTCAAACCAAACGTGCCGACAATGTACTTACTGTTCCCATTCAGGCAGTTACAACACGTGCCGACTCTACAGGTCGCATGAAATCAATCCTGGAAAAACGGGAAGAGAAAAAAACAGAAAAGGGTACCCAGCTACAGAAAAAAACAAAAGAGTACGTCTTTCTTTATAAGAAAGGTATCGCCAAACTTCAAAAAGTAAAAACCGGTATTCAGGATAATATGTATATCGAAATAACAAAAGGTGTAAAAGAGGGTCAGGAAGTAATTACCGCTCCCTACAAACTTGTTTCCAAAACATTGAAAAACGGTGATAAAGTGAAAAAAGTAAATAAAAAAGAGTTGTTCACGTTTAAGAAAAAGTAACAAAGGAAAAAGATTTGGGAAAAATTTTAAATATTGAAACTTCCACACGGGTTTGTTCTGTAGCACTGTCTGTGGATGGAAAAACGGTAGCTTTGCAGGAGTCAGATACAGAAAGTTCTCATGCGCGGCAGATTACTGTTTTTGCTGAGCAGATCATGTACAAGTCGGGAATTACTTTTCAGGATTTGGATGCCATTGCCGTTAGCAAAGGGCCAGGCTCTTACACGGGCTTGCGCATCGGCGTTTCTACCGCCAAAGGTTTCTGCTACTCTCTTGATAAGCCGCTGATTTCCGTTGACACACTCAAATCGCTGGCCAACGGGATGATACTGAAATTTACCTCTGAAGGTAAAAATCCCATTGGCTTTCTTTTCTGTCCTATGATTGATGCCCGGCGCATGGAAGTTTATACGGCAGTTTATGACGGTCGGCTACATGAGGTGAGAAATGTGCTGGCAGAAATTATTGATAACAATTCTTTCTCTGATTTTTTCAAACTAAACAAGCCGCTGGTTTTTATGGGCGATGGAGCCGCCAAGTGTAAAAAAATATTAGTCGAAGCCTCCCCTGACACAATCTTTCGGGAGGAGTTTCTGTTATCGGCAACCTATATGGCATCACTGGCTGAAGAAAAACTCAAAGCCGGAGATTTTGAAGACACTGCTTACTTTGAACCTTATTATCTGAAAGATTTCGTTGCCGGTATCCCGCACGTGAAAGGGCTGAGATAAGCTTTCCCTTTTTTCTCCGGATACCCATTTTAGCTTCTTTTGACCTTGACATGTAGGAAAAGAGATTGAGGAGGTTGAGGAGATTGAAGGAGATTATCTTGCCAATTAACACACAAATATTAGAAATCAAGA
>CAYLSW010000030.1:0-14746 GCA_964386145.1 uncultured Lentimicrobiaceae bacterium
ATCTGGATGGTGTTATCACAAAAACAGCCACGGTGCACAGCCATGCCTGGAAAAAGATGTTTGATGATTACCTGAAAGCCCGTTCGGAGAAAACCGACGAATCTTTCCGGGAATTTACGCAGGACGATTATCTTGCTTACGTAGATGGAAAACCGCGCTACGACGGGGTAAAAAGCTTTCTAAAATCAAGAAATATAAATATTCCATTCGGAACACCTGAGGATAATCCGGGCATAGAAACGGTTTGCGGACTGGGAAATAAAAAAAACGAGGCTTTTAACGAGGTGTTGCGTAACGAAGGAGTGGAGACCTACCCGGCTACCGTGTCACTCATGGAAAAATTAAAAAAGCATGAGATTCACGTGGGTGTTGCCTCTTCAAGCAAAAACTGTGAAGCCGTTCTGAAAGCAGCCGGACTGGAGCATTTGGTAGAAACCCGTGTGGATGGCGTGGTTTCGGCAGCTCTAAAACTCAACGGTAAGCCGGCTCCGGATATTTTCCTGATGGCGGCTAAAAATCTTGGTGTTAAAGCCCACCGTGCTGTCGTGGTTGAAGACGCTGTCTCCGGCGTTGCTGCCGGAAAAAACGGTAATTTCGGCCTGGTGCTGGGAGTAGCCCGCGAAGACAATGTTGCTGCCCTGAAGCAAAATGGTGCCGACATAGTAGTTTTTGACCTGGAAGAAATTGATATGGGAAAAATCAATGACTGGTTCAAAAACGGTATGGCAGCCGATAGTTGGAAACTGGAATATTTCGATTATGATACTCAAAAAGAACGCTCCCGTGAGGCATTGCTCACTGTGGGGAACGGCTATTTTGGCACTCGCGGAGCCATGGAAGAAGCTGATGCCAATGACATAAATTATCCTGGTACATACATTGCAGGTGTTTACAACCGATTAGCTACCCGTATTTCGGGAAAAGATATTGAGAACGAGGATTTTGTCAATTGCCCCAACTGGCTGCCGGTACGTTTTAAGGTTGAAGATGGCCCATGGACAGACATCAACAAAGTTGAGATTCTAAATGTCCACCGCAGCCTGGATTTTAATACAGGCCTACTCAAAAAACAAATGACCATAAAAGACGAAGAAGGAAACATAACCCGAATCGAATCGGAGCGCTTTGCCAGCATGGACAATCCGCATGTGGTCGCTTTGCGTTACCGGGTTATCCCACAGAACTATTCGGGGAACATAACCTTTTGGAGTGCACTGAACGGTGCCATAGAAAATGCCGGCGTGGACCGCTATAGAGCTTTACAATCAAAACACCTGCAGCCTATGGAACAAGGTAGCGACGGCGAGATTGCTTTTCTGAAAGTAAAAACTGTCCAGTCGGAAATCGAAATTGCTGAAAGTGCACGCCTGCAGCTAACCAAAAACGGAGAATTTATCAACGACAACCTGGTGCATACCGCCGAATCGGGCATGGTTTTTTCCTTTGGCGACCAGCACATCGACCAGGGTGATGTCTTTCAAATAGAGAAAATAGTAACGGTTTTTACCAGCCGTGAAGAAAGAAATCCGCTCATCTCCAGCCTGTCGCTCGCCAAAGCGGTGGGGACTTTTGATGAACTGCTGGAAGCTTCCATAACGCAATACCAACAAATTTGGCAGGAGATTGACATTCAATTGGAAGGAAATCGCTTATCGCAAAAATTATTACGGATGCATCTCTACCATTTGATGGTCTCTGCTTCGCCACACAACGAAAAGCTGGATGCCAGCGTTACCGCCCGCGGACTGCACGGCGAAGCTTACCGCGGACATATCTTCTGGGACGAGCTGTTTATCCTGCCTTTTTACGACATTCATTTTCCAAAAACAGCCCGTTCGTTGCTAATGTATCGTTACCGCCGGCTGGATAAAGCCCGCGAATATGCCCGTGAGAACGGCTACAGGGGCGCCATGTTTCCATGGCAAAGCGGTAGTGACGGCAGCGAGGAGACACAGACCATCCACTTGAATCCAGTTTCAGACAAATGGGGTTCCGATCATTCTTCACTTCAAAGACACGTCTCACTTGCCGTAGCTTATAATGTCTGGGAATATTATCACATTACCAATGATAAAGAATTTCTGGAACAATACGGCCTGGAAATTTTCCTGGAGGTCTGCCGCTTCTGGGAAAGTAAGGCCAAATGGGATGAAAAAACAGGCCGCTATAGTATCGATGGTGTCATGGGGCCGGACGAATTCCATGAAAAATACCCCAATACTGAAAAAGGAGGACTGAAAGACAACGCATATACTAACATTATGGTAGCCTGGTTGTTAAAAACTGCCGGACAACTTCTAAGCCAGGTCAGTGACAAAGCCAAAAAAAATCTTTCGATGTCCATCGGCTTTCAGGAAGATGAACTCAATCGTTGGGACGATATCCGTAAAAAGCTGCGGCTGGTGATTTCCAAAGAGGGTATCATTGCCCAGTACGATGGCTATTTTGATTTGAAAGAACTGGATTGGGATGAGTACCGGAAAAAATATGGAAATGTTTACCGCATGGACCGCCTTTTGAAAGCCGAAGGCAAATCGGCCGACGAATATAAAGTTGCCAAGCAGGCCGACATGCTCATGACTTTTTACAATCTGGAAAAAGAAGATGTTGACGCCTTGTTAAGCGATATGGGTTATCGCCTGCCGGGAGATTATTTACAGAAAAATCTGAAATATTACCTGGCACGCACATCGCACGGGTCCACACTTAGCAGGGTTGTTCATGCCCGACTGGCACAGATGACCGGCGACAATAAGCTGGGATGGGAACTTTTCTCGGATGCCCTTTTCAGTGACTACAACGACATACAGGGCGGCACCACAGGCGAAGGTATCCATGCAGGCGTGATGGCCGGAACTATCATGATTGCACTAAATACCTACGGAGGTATTAACCTGAAAACCGAACTGTTGCAGATATACCCGCAGTTACCCGAAACCTGGGAAAAATTGACATTTCATGTGGGATTCAAGGATGCCCGCTACACTATTGAAATGGAAAATCATCGCGTAAGCGTAAGGGCCGACAAAGCAGTAAATCTTAAGCTGTTCGATAAGGAAGTTAATCTGACGGCTGGTGAAGCTGCAGAGGTTACCTATGAATAAATTTCATAGGTAATATTGAGTCGTCCCTCTGGGACTTGGCTTTCAGTCCCGTAGGGACGACCCAAACAAACAGTCCGGGAATTTATTCCAGGACATAAGTCAAACAAAAACTAAAATCATGTTAGAAGACATATTATTAATTGAAGACAAGCATCACCGTGTTGCTTCGGGCATTGTGGAAGAAATTCTAAAAAACAAAAAAGATAAATTTATCGTGGCCATTTCGGGTGAATCCGGTTCCGGGAAATCAGAATTGACACACTTAGTGGCCAAAGAGATGCGGAAGTACGGTATTTTTGCCAAGCCCGTTCATCTCGACAATTTTTTCAAAACACTTCCGCTGGAACGGCGTGCCTGGCGTGAGAAAAACGGTGTGGATAAAGTAGTCGGGATAGATGAAATAGACTGGGAGGCCGTGCAGAAAACCGTAGATGACTTCAAAAAAGGACGAATGTGTTCGATGCCTTGCGTGGACCTGGTCACAGAACAGCTGGACACACTGACAACCGATTTCAAAGACATAAACATGCTGGTGCTGGACGGGTTGTATGCTATCAACACTAAGGGAGTGGATTTAATTGTGTTTATTGAGCTCACCTATCACGAAACAAAAAAAGCGCAGATTTCGCGCGGGAAGGAAAAAGCCGATGCATTGCGCATGCAAACACTGGAAGCGGAACACAAAGCAGTACAATCACTTCGTCCGAAAGCCGATTTGCTGGTAAATATGAATTATCAGTTGGTAAAGGCGTAAACTATTTTTTATTGTTTTTTGACTTCCGGCTGTGTTTTTGGTTTCCCGTTTTTCTCGTATGCGCCAAAGCTACCATCAAGCCCTGAAAAAAGCAACGTTCACACCCGCTACAAAAGAGGAATGTCTCTTTTTCTTTCTAAAATTCTGGATTTGGATATGAGCATGAAGTTATGCTCCTGTTTTGCGGCTTACCTGGCGGATAAAGATATCGTTGATGGTGGGTAATATCTCTCTGAAAGAGGAAATCTCGGCCTGCTGCATAGCCTGTTGCAACAAATCGTTGGGTGTACTACCATTTAGCAGCTTGATGGTTAACGTAAAATGTTCGCCATCCTGCTTACTCTCCATTTTCAGAAAGGCCTCTTGTGACAAAACGATCTCTTTTTGCAAAGACGAGCGATATCCAAGTTCAAATACATTGACTTTAAATTGATTTTTAACCGCGTTGATCTCACCCGAAAGAACCTTTTTTCCATTATCAATCAGAGCGATATGGTCGCAAAGCTCCTCTACGGAAGCCATATTATGCGTAGAAAAAATAATGGTGGCGCCCTGCTCCTTTAAATTCAAAATTTCATCTTTCAGCAGATTGACATTGATGGGATCAAAACCGCTGAAAGGTTCATCAAAAATCAGCAGTTTCGGTTCGTGCAGAATGGTGACAATAAACTGCACTTTCTGTTGCATTCCCTTGGAGAGTTCTTCCACTTTCCGGTTCCACCATCCGGATAATTCAAAACGGTCAAACCAATATTTTAATTTTTTGCGGGCCTCAGCTGCCGGCATTCCTTTCAAACGGGCGAGATAATAGGCTTGTTCGCCAACTTTCATCTTTTTGTAAAGTCCTCGTTCTTCAGGCAGATACCCGATTTTGATAATATCCTGCTGACTTATCGGTTTACCATCCAACAGCACCACGCCCTCATCGGGAGCATTAATCATATTAATAATACGGATAAGCGTGGTCTTTCCTGCCCCGTTGGGCCCCAGAAGTCCATAAACAGATCCTTGCGGAATGTCTATATTGACCTTATCCAAAGCCTGATGATGTTCGAAACGTTTGCTGATATTTATAACCCGTAGTTTATCCATAATTCTATGAGAAAAATTCTCGCATACGGGCAAAATAGCTCTTGTCTTTGGATGTGGGGTTAGGTTTGAAATTGGAAGAATTCCTCAAATTTTCAAGGATTTTTTTCTCCTCATAGCTCAGGTTTCGTGGCGTCCATATGTTCACATTAATCAAAATATCACCCTTGCCGTAACCGTTTACGTCTGGAAGTCCTTTACCCTTCAGGCGCAATACTTTGCCTCCCTGTGTTCCTGCCGGAAGTTTAATACGTGCCTTGCCGTCAACGGTGGGCACATCTATGCTGGTACCAAGAGCAGCATCCGGAAAACTAATGTACAAATCGTAAAGCAGGTTGTTGCCGTCGCGTTTCAGGTCGGGATGCGGCTCTTCTGCTATAAGGATAATCAAATCGCCGGGGATGCCACCCCTGGCAGCTGCATTTCCTTTCCCGCTCATACTCAGCTGCATGCCCTCATTTACACCGGCGGGAATATTGATGGTAACCACCTCCTCCGATTTCACAATACCATGTCCCTGACAGACAGTACATTTTCGCGTAATAATCAGCCCCTCGCCACCACACTGCGGACAAGTGGAAGACGTCTGCATCTGGCCGAGAAAGGTATTGGTAACACGGGTTACATGTCCCGAGCCATGACAGGTCGGACAGGTGGCAGGTTGCGTGCCTTTCTCGGCTCCGGTTCCACTACAGGCTTGGCAGGGAACGTACTTTTTAATTTTAATCTTTTTCTCAACACCATGAGCCATTTCTTCCAGAGTCAGCTTAACTCTGACACGAAGGTTGGAACCTTTGTTGACCCGTCGTCTGCCGCCCGAACCTCCTCCGAAAGAACTGCCGCCAAATGAACTGCCGCCAAAGCCAAAGTGCCCACCGAAGATATCACCGAAATGACTGAAAATATCGTCCATCGACATACCTCCTCCTGAGAAACCGCCACCACCTGCGGCACTGCTACCTACACCGGCATGGCCAAACTGGTCGTAACGATTGCGTTTTTCCGGATTGCTCAGCACCTCGTAGGCTTCGGCAGCTTCCTTAAACATATCTTCCGCTTCCTTGTTGTCAGGATTCTTATCAGGATGGTATTTGATGGCCATCTTCCGGTAAGCCTTTTTTATTTCAGCTGCCGAAGCATCTCTCGAAACCCCGAGTATATCATAATAATCGCGTTTGTTCATCTCTTTTTTTCCCTTTCAGGAATTATTTTTTTCAATAATATTACTGACCTACAACAACTTTTGCATAACGAATCACTTTTCCGTTCAGGGTATAACCTTTCTGGACAACATCCATTATTTTGCCTTTCATCTTTTTGGATGGAGCCTGAATGTTGGTAATGGCCTCATGAAAATCGGTATCAAAAGTTTTCCCACTGGCTTCAATTTCTTTAAGACCTTTTAGACTAAGAATATTAATCAGCTTATTATAAATAAGTTCAATTCCTTTTTTAGCCTCTTCGCTCAACTTATGCTCCTCAAAAGACTGAATGGCTCGCTCCAGGTCGTCCACTACCGGCAGGATATCAAGAATAACTTCACGCGAAGCTGATTTCTGTAATTCAATACGCTCTTTTGCCGTGCGTTTCCGGTAATTGTCAAACTCCGAATACAAGCGCATGTACTTATCATTCAACTCCTCGTACTTTTCCTGAAGCGACTCTAACTTCTTTTGCGATGAGGACTTTTTGTCCTTTTTCTCCTCTTTTTTGGCAGCAGGCTCCATGGTTTCTTCCTTGATGGTCACTTCCTCTTTAGTCGCCTGATTTTCAATGGTTACATCTTCTGCCGCTTCCTGTTTTATATCCTTATCCTGCTTTTTTGTGCTCATATTTTTTGTGTGCTTTTTTTGATTACCCTTGCCTTTCACAAAATTTTTGCCAATAGCTAATTGCGGCCATAATGACAGATAGAAACCGGCTAACTGACAAATTTTTTGCAAAGCTAATGAATTTCTTTTCCTCAGTTGAGTTTTGAGTCTTGACCGCTACATATTATTTTGAGGTGCCAGGAAGAGTACAGGTTTAATTTAAAGAAGAAAAAATCCCTGTCTCTGGTTCCTGGTTTAGGGATTGTAACAAAATAACCTGACCGTTTCGGCTTGTTCTTTTGTGCTTTTTCTTCGTTGCAAAAGTTTTAAATTTACCCTGTGAAATATTAGCTTTGCTATTTCACGGGGTAAACAGTGGTTATTCGCAACGTTTGCACCTTGAAAACCCCCAAAATTACTTCATCGATTCCCATCACTTTATTTCGTCACAAACCCTTAGTTTGCTCTTACAGTATTACCAAATCATTACATATTCATCTTCCGAATCATATTCAACGCACTGCCTGCTTTGAACCATTCAATCTGGTTTTCGTTGTAAGAATGTTTGGCTGTGATTTCGACGGTGCTTCCGTCTGCATGATGGATAACCACGGTAAGGTCTTTTCCGGGGACAAACCCGGCCATCCCTTTTACATCAAAAGTGTCGTCTTCCTGAATTTTGTCGTAATCGGCTTTGTCAGCAAAGGTAAGCGCCAAAACGCCCTGTTTTTTCAGATTTGTTTCGTGAATACGGGCAAAGGAACGTACCAAAACTACTTTCACACGAAGAAAACGAGGCTCCATAGCGGCATGTTCGCGTGAGGAACCTTCGCCATAGTTTTCGTCACCGATAATGATAGAACCTACGCTGTTGTCACGGTAATCCTGTGCAGCAGTGGGAACAGCTTTGTATTGGCCATCGAGTTGGTCTTTCACCGAATTTGTCTTTTCGTTGAAATAGTTCACACCACCGATAAGCATGTTTTGGGAGATATTTTCCAGATGACCGCGGAAACGCAACCACGGGCCGGCCATTGAGATGTGGTCGGTGGTACATTTTCCTTTGGCTTTGATGAGAAGATGTAATCCTTCAAAGTCTTTACCATCCCATTCGGGGAAAGGGGTGAGTAGTTGCAACCGTTTAGACCCGGGGCTGACTTTTATTTCTATCTTGTTGCCATCTTCTGCCGGTGACTGGTATCCGGGATCGTCCACTTCAAATCCTTTGGCTGGAAAAACCATGCCTTCGGGAATCTCCAGTTTTACTTTTTCACCATCGACATTCACGAGATAATCGGTCAGCGGATCAAAATCAAGACGTCCGGCCAGTGCATAACACATTACCATTTCAGGAGAAGCCACAAAAGCAAAAGTGTTGGGGCTGCCATCATTACGTTTGGCGAAGTTACGGTTGAAAGAGGTTACAATGGAGTTACGATGACCGTCTTTTATGCTTTCGCGGTCCCACTGTCCGATGCATGGTCCGCAGGCATTGGCGAGAACGATAGCCCCCATTTTTTCAAATTCGGCAATCAGTCCATCGCGTTCGATGGTATAGCGTACCTGCTCGGAGCCGGGGGTTACGAGCAACTCAGCTTTTGCTGTAAGTTTTTTCGCCACAGCCTGCCGTGCGATGTTGGCAGCACGCGTGATGTCTTCGTAGGAGGAGTTTGTACAGGAACCAATCAGTCCGACTTCCATGTTCAGCGGCCAGTTGTTTTTCTTTGCTGTTTCAGCAATTTGGGAAACAGGTGTCCGCAGGTCGGGGGTGAAGGGGCCGTTCAGGGCAGGTTGCAGTTCCGAAAGGTCGATTTCAATTACCTGATCGAAATATTTTTCCGGGTTGGCGTAAACTTCTTTGTCACCCGTCAGGTAGCTGCCAATTTTTTCAGCCAGTGTAGCTACATCGGTGCGACCTGTTTGCCGCAAGTATTCGGCGGTATTTTCATCGAATCCAAAAACAGAAGTGGTAGCACCGATTTCAGCACCCATGTTGCAGATGGTAGCACGTCCGGTAGCAGAAATGGCGCGGGCGCCTTCGCCAAAATATTCAACAATGGCATCGGTACCGCCTTTTACAGTAAGAATATCTGCCACACGCAGGATAACATCTTTAGGAGCCAGCCATCCACTGAGTTCACCGGTAAGCTTCACGCCAATGAGCTTGGGAAATTTCAGTTCCCATGGCATATCGGCCATTACGTCCACAGCATCGGCTCCACCCACGCCAATAGCCACCATACCCAATCCACCGGCATTGGGCGTGTGAGAGTCGGTTCCTATCATCATGCCGCCTGGAAAAGCATAATTTTCGAGGACTACCTGATGAATAATTCCTGCACCTGGTTTCCAGAAACCAATACCATATTTGTTGGAGACATTGGCAAGGAAATCGTAAACTTCCTGGTTAGTATAGATGGCTCTGTCGAGGTCTTTGTCAGCACCCTCTTTGGCCTGAATCAGATGGTCGCAATGCACGCTGGAGGGGACGGCGGTTTTATTTTTGCCAGCCTGCATAAACTGCAGGAGAGCCATTTGTGCTGTGGCATCCTGCATAGCCACACGGTCGGGGCGGAAATCAACATAAGATTCTCCACGTGTATAGGTTTGTTTGGCAGCACCTTCGTCGAGGTGTGCATAAAGAATTTTCTCGGCAAGTGTCATGGGGCGATTTAGTAATTTCTTTGCTGCCTCAACACGTTCCGGAAAACGGGTATAAACGTCTTTAATCATTTTGAAATCAAAAGCCATAATATTTATTATTTAAAGTTTAAAATCAGTTTTTTTCTTCTCCGGACTGCTTTCACAGCGGATTGCAAAAATAGGAAAATAACCGAAAAATAACCAGCACCTGTTCAGGGACTGACTTATTCAAATTGTTTCTAATTTGAATAACTATTCGATAAGTCCGCGGCCTGTTTTGTTGATAGTACCTTGTGCTTTAAATTCCACAATGAGTTTGTCAAGAACGCCGTTGATAAAGGTTTTGCTCTTTGGAGTACTAAAATATTTGGCCAACTCGATGTATTCGTTGAGGGTAACTTTTACAGGGATGGTTTTCATTTCTTTCAGCTCAATAATGGCCATCTTCAGCAACACCACATCCAGCATGGGAATACGGTCATAGTCCCAGCTTTTTGATTTTTCACGGATAATCTCGCTCAGTTCTTTGTCATTTAGGATAACCTTACGGTAAAGTTTTTGCACAAAGAGCTTGTCATCGTTCACTTTCTGTCCCTCTGTAGTGTAAATACCGGGCATGGGTACATCGGCTGAAAACTTGGAGGTGATATTATCCATAAATTTCACCAGCAGCACACCGCACAAGTCGTATCCTTCTGAGTAATATACGTTTTTTTCATCGTACCAGGAGTTCAACAAATCAAAACCCTGCATAAGTCTGTCCACCACCTTGATGAGAAATTTCTTGTCATCTTCAAGTGAGGTGTGTTTATCGGACATGTATTTCTTATAAAAATCGGCCTTTCGCAGCAATTTGTAGAACATCAGAATCATGTTCTCTTCCGGTTTCCAGTTGATTTTCAACCCCTCCACCTGCTTTTGAAAGTCTTTGTTTTCTTCCAGCAGCTTCAGTGCCTTGTTCTCCACAAATTTTTGACTGGGATGAAGGTCATCTTCCGTGGGAAAATATTTCTGTTTGTTTTTCTCCATACGAAAAAGCGCAAAATCCCTTATCTCCAACAGAAATGAAAGTTGATGAATGAAGAGTTCGTATAACTTGTCAATACTTTGAAATAATTGTTTTTCGCCGGAGGGGAGGTCGTTATTGCTACCTGAATACCAAGAATATAGTGATTGAAGAACTTTAATGCGGAGGTGTCTGCGGTATAACATGCTTGCGGTGATATTTTATGATCGCTATTTTGGCGGCAAATTTAGAAATAAATCGTTTGCCAGTAACAGTTTTTAAATCTCCATTATTTTAACATTACTACAAGCCGTCTTGTAAAATAAAGGTATTATATTTGCAGGTAAGAAATCAGATTGAACAAGAATGAAAAGAATAAAAATGTTACCGGTTGTTTTTATCCTAATGGTATTGACTGTTTTTTCCATTTGGGGTTGTAGTCCTAAGAACACAGTTGTTCCTAATTATAATGAGTTTATTATGCAAATTGATAGTATTCAACATCCTTCTTCCGTTTTTCTCGGAAGCAACCTGCCCATAAAATTTTATGGTATGATAGGCCCCAACGGTTGTTATACATTTTCGCGTTTCAGCCCCTCACTTAAAAACAAAACTATTAACATCACCGTTTACGGGAAACAAGAAGAATCAACTTCCTGCGGTACGACCACCTCTTATCTGAATGGCGGAACGTTGACTGTAACTCACCTGGATACCGGAAGGTATGTTATCCATGTCAGCCAGCCTGCGCCTCCTGATATTTACGACACAGTGCATGTGCGGTTGCGAAGTCCGGTGAAATAGGAGAAGGTGAACCTTTTCTTGTCTTTTTCTACAAGTATCAATTTGCTGTTGTTCCTTTTTATGTGCTTGCCCCTATTCCTCATTTGAGCCGAAAAACAGTGATATCCAATTGCCGCGGACACGGATGGCTTGAAATCCCCGCTTTAAAAAATACCAAAGAGAATCCCTATTTTTATATCCAAATTAACCTCAAATAATATTAATTGTATTTTTGAAAACAAAAAAAATTCATGAATAAAATTGAACAAGGTAAAAAAGCACTGGTTGTTTACACGCTTACGTTGGTAGATGACGCTGAGGTGATAGATCAGGCAGACAAAGCACATCCGGCTACGTTCAGCTTCGGACAGGGACAATTGATTTCCGGTTTTGAGGAGAATTTGCTTGGCCTGTATCCGGGAGATGCATTTGATTTTGTTATTCCTGCTGCACAGGCATACGGTCCAAAGGATTCTTATGCAATCTTTGATCTTCCTACCGATACTTTTGCCGTGGACGGCAAAGTTGAAGAAGGTCTGTTACAAGTCGGCAAAACTTTTCCCATGAGCGACAATGATGGAAACCGACATGTAGGAAAAATTATTCAAATCAATGAAGAGACTGTGACCATGGACTTTAACCATCCCCTTGCAGGGCAGGATCTGCATTTTACGGGAAAAATTCTGGAGGTCTTCGATTCCAAAAAATAACTTTCATGGGGCAAAAGTGTGTGCATTGTGGTGAAGATTGCGGAAAAAAACCCGTGATGTGGGACGATAAGTACTTTTGCTGCTATGGCTGCCAGACCGTTTATCAGATTCTGAATGAAAAAAAATTAGAGAAGTATTACGAGATCCAGCCTATGTCGGGTATTAAAATTGACCGCAAAGGGGTGGGCGATAAGTATGCGTATCTTGATAACGAAGACATTGCCGGCAGTCTGCTTGCGTTTTCCGAAGGGGGTTTCAGTAAAGTAACCCTGTTTATCCCGTCTATTCATTGTGCTTCATGTATCTGGTTGCTAGAGAAACTGCATACGCTGGATTCCGGTATTGTGCAGTCTTCGGTGAATTTCCCCAAAAAGCAGGTGAGCATTACTTTTAAACCGAAAGAAATTTCGCTGCGGCGTGTTGTGGAGATGTTGGTTTCCATCCACTATGTACCGGAAATCACTATGGAACGGCAGGGGGGAAAGAGCGGCAGTAAATCGGAGCATAACCTGCTGATAAAAATCGGCATTGCCGGTTTTAGCCTGATGAATGTGATGCTATACAATTTTCCTGAGTATCTGCCCGGCAGCCATCAGCTCTCACCGCTTTTTATCAGGTTCTTTGGCTGGATGAGCGTGTTGCTGGCCATTCCTGTTGTTTTTTACAGTGCAAGTGATTACTATTTGTCGGCTTATAAAGCACTGAGACGCAAAATTGTAAATATCGATCTGCCTATTTCCATCGGAATTTTTACGTTGTTCTTCCAAAGTATTTTTGATGTGGTGACAGGGCAGGGGATAGGCTACATGGATTCGCTCACCGGTTTGGTTTTCTTTCTTCTTGTAGGAAAATGGTATCAAAGCAAAACTTATCAGGCACTCTCTTTTGAGCGTGATTACAAATCCTATTTCCCGGTGGCGGTCACCAAAATGGAGAACGATGGCCGGCGCACAAGTATTCCGCTGGCGGAGCTGAAAGAAAAGGACGAAATACTCATTCGCAACCAGGAGCTTATCCCGGCCGATGCAGAACTCCTTAGCGAATTAGCCAACATCGATTATTCTTTCGTCACCGGTGAAGCACTGCCGGTGGAAAAGAAAAAAGGTAACATGATCTTTGCCGGTGGACGGCAGGTGGGTAGCACCATTCGGTTGAAAGTGCTGAAGAGTGTGGAACAAAGCTACCTGACACAACTTTGGAATCAGAAGACAACCCGGCAAAACGAGACTTCACATTTGGATACCATAGTCAATAAGGTGAGCGAATATTTTACGGGCATAGTGTTGCTAATAGCCGCTTTGGCGGGCGCTTACTGGCTTTTTAATAATTCTTCGCTGGCACTTTTTGCCTTTACCTCCGTACTGATTATCGCCTGTCCCTGTGCGTTGGCATTGACCGTTCCTTTTACCTTTGGTGGAACAATGCGTGCTTTTGGACGCAAGGGTTTTTATATAAAAAATACAAATGTCATCGAAAACCTCCATAAAATTGACACGGTTGTTTTTGATAAAACAGGAACCATCACCCTGAGCCACAGTATGAAAGTTGAATTTGTCGGTGATGCTTTGACGCCACGTCAAAAGCTGATGATAAAAGCGCTGACTTCCCATTCCACTCACCCGTTGAGCCAAAGTATCTTTCATTCGCTGGAAGGCGAACCGTTGCGGGAGGTAAAATCCTTTCAGGAAATTCCGGCCATGGGCATCAGTGGCGTTATTGATGGAACAAGGGTCAACATTGGCTCCAAAGCATTTGTCATGGGAACCAGGGCGGGGACGGATGTGGCGACACATGTTTATGTTTTTGTGGATGACTGTGTACCGGGCTATTTTCAAATAGAAAACCGATACCGGCCGGGATTACAGGAGGTTGTTGCGGTATTAAAAAAACGGGCCGCACTTTACCTGCTTTCGGGAGATAATGATGCGGAAAAGGTTAATATTCAGAAGATTTTCGGACAACGTGCCGGGCTGTTATTCAACCAAAGCCCGACCGATAAGCGCGACTTTATTAAAAAGTTGAAAAGAGAAGGCAGAACAGTTCTCATGATTGGCGATGGGCTGAATGATGCCGGAGCGCTTCTCGAGAGTCATGTTGGGCTGACCATTGCCGATGACATCTATAATTTTTCACCGGCTTGCGATGGGATTATCGAAGCGCGACAGTTTTACCGTCTGCATCGTTTTATCGGTTTTACACATAAGGCTATGAACATTGTGTATATCAGCTTTTTAATTTCTTTTCTTTATAATATTATCGGCATAGGTTTTGCCGTGCAGGGAGGCCTTTCTCCGCTGGTAGCTGCCATTCTCATGCCTATTAGCTCCGTGAGTGTTGTCGCTTTTGCCAGTCTTTCCATAAAAATTTTATCAAAAGATATTCACTGAGTATTAAGCTTGTTATTAGCGTGTTAACATATCTGAGCTGAAAATTGTTATCCAAACCTTAATTTTTGTTAAAATTTTTTTATTACTTTTGACCAATCTTCTATTTCAGAACTTAAATACCTAAATGTCTGCAATCATAGTCTTAGTTATCATTGGGGTGGTAGTTGCCGGTGGCTTTTTGGCAGCTTTCGTCTGGTCAGTAAGAAGCGGACAGTACGATGATACCTATTCTCCGGCTGTTCGTATGTTGTTTGATGACACCCATCCCGTTGACGAACCGATAGAGCTACGCGACAAGAAGAAATCAGAGAAAACAAAAACCAAAAAATAGTCTTAGAAACCAATATTAATTTAAACACTTATGAGTTTAGAAAAGTTTACTTATGACAACAAGCTGACCAAGTTTTTCATGTTTGCCACCATTTTGTGGGGTTTTGTGGGAATGTTGGTCGGACTTAC
>CAYLSW010000031.1:0-14599 GCA_964386145.1 uncultured Lentimicrobiaceae bacterium
TTAAATTTTTGTTTTTAATTGAGACGAACGGGCGAAATTAAGAATTTATTTCGGGCGCAGGGGTAAATAAATGTTAATATGGATTAATTCTTACTTGAACACATGGACAATTTGCTTTGTCTTAAAAAAGTTATCTTCAAAAAAATGCGCCAGCGGGTAAGTGAAAACTTTTGTTTTTTTAAGCTTGCGTACACGGTTTATTTCCTCCTCCACGCTCATGCCTTTAAGATATAAAATACCGTTGGGTTTTGTGTTAAATGAGCGGGACTGAACCTTGCACAGGGTCCATTGTGTAAAAACTTCCAGGTCAGTAACAGCACGACTTACCACAAAATCGAATGTACGGGTTACCTGTTCTGCTCTGATTTGCTCCGTTTTCACGTTTTTCAAATCCAAACTGTTGGCAACTTCCCTTACGACCTTTATTTTTTTCCCGATAGAGTCCACAAGATAGAACTGTGCTTTTGGAAAAAGAATAGCCAGAGGAATACCGGGAAAACCGCCACCGGTACCGACATCCATAATTTTTGTATCGGGTTTAAACGAAAGTAGTTTGGCAATGGCCAGCGAGTGCAGCACATGATGCAAGTAAAAATTGTCCATGTCTTTTCGTGAGATCACGTTGATACGGCTGTTCCATGCCTTGTAAAGCAATACAAGTTCCCTCATCTGTTCTTTTTGCCTGCCGGTGAGGGTCGGAAAATATTTAAGAATAAGGTCAGCCTGTGTATAGTTTTCCATATCTTTCAGTGATAAACCCTTTTGATTTTGTACTTAATATCTCAATTTTAATATTCGTGTTTTCCCGGCAGAATATTATATGTTTTAAAATTTATGAAGTTTGAAAGGATTGAATAAGGTTGTCAATCAATCCATTCAATCTATTCAATCTCTTTTCCGATTTATCCGGGTCAGGGTTGTAAAAAACTCCCCAACCCCTTTGTGCCGTTTATTTTTGAATGAACCGTTGTAGCTTTTTTATTAAAATGTCCTTTTTGATCGGTTTTGGAATATAATCATCAAAACCCAACGCCAGGTATTTTTCTTTGTCACCGGCCATGGCAAAAGCAGTTTGGGCAATGACCGGAAGTCCGGGTCTGGCTTTTTTCAGCTCCTTAAGTATCTCAATACCGCTGAGGCCTGGTAACCTGATATCAAGCAAGACAAGAGAAATATTGCGGTTTTCCGAAAATAGCCTTAGGGTTTCCCAACCGTCGAAGGCTTGCAGAACATGAATGTTGAGATCTTCCATCACTTTTTTAAAATATAAGCTACTGCTTTTATCATCTTCGGCTAGCAGAACAACAACGTTATGCGAAAATTCGATTGGTTTCTGTTCAGGTTTCTGTCCTGCTTTGTCTGGTACAATGGTAAGCTCCTCTGCAGGAACATAAAAGCTAAAGAGGGAACCTTTTCCGAATACGGAGTCAACCTGAATCTGACCGCCCAGCATTTCAATAATTTTTTTTGAAAGATACAGGCCGATTCCTGTTCCCCGGTAAAGTTTCCGCTTATCATCCTCAATTTTATAGAAGCGGTCGAACAAATGCGACAGATGTGCTTCTTTAATGCCGATACCCGTGTCTTTGACATAAAATTTTAGCCGGTTTTCTTCCATTTCGACTCCAATTTCAATGGAGCCTTCGGTGGTGAATTTTATGGCGTTGTTCAAAAGATTCACCAACACCTGATTAATTCTGATTTGATCAGATGTTATCCAATACGATTCTTTGGGATAATGCAGTTTTAGTTTTACAGCCTCTTTCTTCTTCTCTTTCAGAATAGGATTGTAGGTTCTTTGGAGATTTAAGAGAAGATCATTTACTGAGAAGTTTATTTTGTTAACCTTCATTTGGTTGGCTTCAATCATGGAGACATCCAGAATATCATCAATCAACTGAAGCAGCGTCTCATTGCTGCTGTTAATAATGGAAATGTACTGCTCTTTCTCCTTATCTTTAATGGTGCTATCGGCCAGCAAATTGCTAAAGCCCACGATAGCATTGAGGGGTGTGCGGATTTCATGCGACATGTTGGCAAGAAAAGAAGATTTCAAAAGATCGGCGGTTTTGGCTTTCTTGTATTGCGTAAGGTAGGAGTTTTTAGTAATGGTCATTAAAACATAAGCTGCTGCTCCGGACAAAAGTATGGCAGAATAAAAATCGAAAATTCTCGCCGTATTCGTTGGATAGTCTCCCAAAGCATTGGGGTAAAAATATTCATAGGAAAAGAGGGCTACAACATTGACAAAAAGAAGCATACTTAAAAAAAACAATTGTTTCCCACTCATCATAAATATCAAATAACTATACAACAAAATTAAGAGGAAAAACCATGGACCATGAGCCCCATAATTATAGTACCACACAATGTTAACCAAAAGCAGCGTAGTAATGATAAACAGCCACTTGGCAAAAGTAATATGAAAATCATGCTTTGCCATGAGAAAAACAACAGCGAAAATGGCAATACCCACAAAAGGAACAACAATTAAAATCCAATTGAAACCCATTAAGAAATTCAGGAACATGGAAATGGCTGAAAAGCAAATACCTGTTAAACTCACGGGTATGAGAAACTGTTTTTCAAAATCGAACCAATCTTTCTGTTTAATCTGATTCTCTTTAAAATTAGCACTAAAAATATTCATTTCAGGTTATTTTCAATTGTTAAATTTAATACAAAAACACTTTCCTCTTGATTAAATGTCAGCATGATATGGAAAACAAAGAATAAAAATCAGTTCTTAATAAATACGTATAAGAAGAAACTTAAAAAGCTGAAAACCGGTTCTCTGTTTCTTCCTTCTTACGTAGCAAATTTAACATTTTTTCGTAGAGCTTATGATGTTTTCAAAAGAGTATCCCGGGGAGCCAAAGTTTTAAACAAAAAAAGTTCATAATTCTTTTTTCCCAAATTTGGAAACTTCCCAAAATGAGTAAATTTGCCTATACCAAAAATTAATCCAAAAATGGGAAATTCACTTTTAGAAAGAGCCTTTCAGATAATAGACGAAACAAAAAGACAGGGACTGGGACATTTGGCTACGCGAAGCGAACAAAATGGACAGAAAAGAGAGATAAACATCCGTGGGAAAATGGTTGTCCCGTTTTCACTGAGTGATTATTTGATGCTCATGCATGACGAGCGTATCATCAACGGTGCCATAGAGTCTATAAAAGAAAATGGTTTCAACCTTTCTATTTCGAGAGAATTTTTACACTTGCACAAAACCGACGAAGCGGAAGATATCTTAGCGGAGGTCTTTGGAAACCCGGTAGTCCTTTATCCGAAGACCACGCTGGCTCATGTAGGGGCATTGCCGCTTTTGATAGGCCGGAAAGATGCTGCTATTATCGACCACCATGCGCATGCCACCATACAAATGGCTATTGACATGGTTCGTGCTCATGGTACGCATGTTGAGCTCACCCGGCACAACAATATTCAAAAGCTGGAAGAGCGGATAATTGAGCTGCGCAAAACCCATAAAAAGATTTGGTATCTTGCTGATGGTGTTTATTCTATGTATGGCGATGTTTTTCCTGCCAAAGAGGTGGAAGCCTTATTGAATAAGTACGAAGAGTTTTATGTTTATGTAGATGATGCCCATGGTGTAAGCTGGGCAGGTGCCAATGGCAGTGGGTATGTTCTCTCGCAAATAAAGCAGCACCCTAAAATGATATTGGCAGTGTCGTTTGGTAAAGGATTCGGGGCTGGTGGCGGGGCCATTGTGTGTCCCAGCGAAGATATTAAAAATCTACTGGTGTATCTTAGCGGACCGCTAATGTTTACTGGGCCATTGGAATCCACTACGCTTGGCGGATTAATTGCCTCCTCTAAGATTCATTTAAGCAAAGAGATTAATCAATTACAAAACCAGCTGAAGGAATTGATTGACTATTTTTACGACCGTTGTGATGAATTGGAACTCCCGCTTGTGGACAAAACCCGTACGCCAACGGCCTATTTCCCCATGGGTAAATCTGAAAACAATTTAATTTCCGCAAGGATTTTCCTTTCCGAAGGATTGTCGCTGACAGCTGGTTTCTACCCGGCTGTACCCGCTAAAAATGTGGGTATTCGTGCACAATTAACTTTGTATCAGGATAAAAATGATGTGGAAAAACTGTTACAGGTTACAAAACAGATTTACCGGAAGTTTGAAAAAGAGCAGGGCTTCTCCATCAAAGAAACCCTTTCGCATTTTAGAGGTTAGTTAAACAATACTCCGTTAATTTTTTGTTCACGCAAAGACGCTAAGACGCAAATACTTGTTTCGCAATAAGTTATATTTATTATGAAATATCTACAACTGATTGAAAATCAGGTTAATGAAATTATTACCGGAGTATTGTTACCATAACATTTTAAAGTTCGTTTTGGTATTATTTAGGATTTTTGCGATGTAGAAAAAGTGTAAATGAAATAAATTGAAACCGACAGTTTATGTCGTTGCGATTTCTTAGGTAAAGGTTGTGATTCCGTGTCTGTTCTAAACAAATTTTTGTAACTTTTTTATCAGGTCATCCTTATTAACAGGTTTTGAAATATAGTCGTCAAATCCGGCTGCAAGGCAGGTCTCTCTGTCTCCGGCCATGGCAAAAGCTGTTTGGGCAATTACCGATATTCCTGGCCTGATTTTTTTCAGCTCTTTGATAATGTCAAAACCACTAATGCCGGGTAACTGGATATCCAGCAAAACCACTGATATGTCCGTGCGTTCCTCGAAGATTTTGATACCTTTTATTCCGTCCGTTGCCTCCAATACCTCTAAATTTATACTCTGCAATATCTTTTTAAAATAAATCAGACTACTGATATCATCCTCTATAATTAAGACAATACCTTTTGAAGAAAAGGCAACCTGATTTTGCTTTTTGGTCGGTTTATTGGCATAGGAAACAGACTCGGTGGTCAGGTTTACGGCAGGTATGTAAAAGTAGAAAACAGAACCCTTTCCGTATTTGGAACTGACGTGAATGGTTCCCCCCAGTATTTCCACAATTTTTTTACAGAGATAAAGGCCGAGACCCGTGCCGCGATAAAGTTTTCTGTTATCATCTTCAATTTTATAAAAGCGCTCAAAAAGATGTACCAGGTTGTTTTGCTCAATGCCAATGCCGGTATCTTTAACATAAAATTTCAGATAGTTGTTTTCCAGTGTATAACCAAACTCAATAGTGCCCTGATGGATAAATTTTATGGCATTATTTAAAAGATTGACCAACACCTGATTTATACGGATTTGGTCAGAGTTTATCCAAAATGACTTTTCCGGAAGTTTTAGTTTCAAATCAACAGCATCTTCTTTTTTTGCTTTCAGGATAGGAAAGTATGTCTTTTCAAGATTCTGCATCAGCTTGTTTACCGAAAAGTCTTTCTTGTTGATTTTTACCTGGTTGGCTTCGATAAGGGAGACATCCAGAATATCATCAATGAGCTGAAGTAATGTTTCGTTGCTGTTGTTAATGATCGAAATATATTCCTCCCGTTCCTTTTCTTTAATGGTACCATCGGCCAGCAGGTTGCTAAAGCCCACAATGGCATTCAGTGGTGTGCGAATTTCGTGTGACATGTTGGCAAGGAAAGAGGATTTGAGTTTGTCAGCTGTTTTTGCTTTTTTGTATTGCGTAAGATAAGACATTTTGGCAATAGACATCAAAACATATGCCGTTGCACCAAACAAAAGAATGGCCGAGTAAAAATCCACCATTCTCACGCTGTCTGAAGGATAGCGTCCGAGTACATTCGGATGGGTATATTCATAGTAGAACAGAATCAATACATTGATAAGTAGAATTATACTTAAGAAAAGCAACTGTTTACCATTCAGCATAAATATCAAATAACTATATAACAAAATTAAAAGAAAGAACCAGGGTCCGCGGTCACCATAGTTGTAACGCCAGACAAGGTTGATCAAAAACAGTGTTGAGAAGATAAATAGCCATTTGGCAAAAGTAATATGATAATCCCTTTTTGCCATGATATAAACAATAGTAAAAATGGCAACACCTGCAAGAGGTACCGCTGTTAAAATCCTGTTGAATCCCATTATTATATTAAGTAGTACAGAAACGGTGGAGAAAAATATTCCCATTAGGCTCAGGGGCAAAAGAAACTGCTTTTCAAAATCAAACCATTCTTCAGACTTAATCTGATTTTTCCACAAGTTATCACTAAAAATATTCATACTAAGTTATTTTTACCTAAGATTAATAAACTACTTCAATATGAAGGCCATACTGATATAAAAAAAAGCAGTATTATGGAATAACAAAAATCTTGTAAGCGTCATCAAAAGAAAAAAACACTAAATATGAAAGTTTTTCTGATTTAAGCCTTACTTCTCAGCAAATTTAATATTTTTTTCAGTAGAACATGAAAACAGTTCTTTAAAAAACCGTCAGACCTGTAAGCGGGATTCTGTTACCGCTCCCAATAGTTATCGGGAGGGCTTCTATCATTTATCTTGATTACAGGTCGCCCTGTAATTCCAGCAGCCTACCCACCGGCATCGGACGGGTCGCCCTTATCTCGCCTGCGGCGAGAGTGCCGGAATATTTGGCCTTGCAACCCATAAGGTTTACCCCGGTCGGCTGTCACCAACCGACCGCGTGGGCTCTTACCCCACGTTTTCACCCTTGTTCCGCCTGAGGCGGGACGGTTATTTTCTGTGGCACTCGCTGTCCTCGCTTTAAGCGAGTCCTTCCCGTTAGGAAGTATGGTACCCTGCGTTGTCCCGACTTTCCTCTCTCGTTTGAAACGAAAGCGATAGAACAGCCTGACGGTTTCGTTTGCAAAATTACAGCTTTTTGTCGTACTTGATGATGTATCCCGAGAACCATAAAAAATCCTTTCAATAATCGAACCAATATTAAATGTGAAATGTTTACTTTTGTCCAAAATTAATTTGTTATGGTACAATACTGTGGTTTTATCGGTACGCCTGAACTCGTTTTGATCTTTGTGGCTATTCTTTTGCTTTTTGGTGGAAAAAAGATTCCCGAGTTGGCAAAAGGCCTGGGAAAAGGGATGAAAGAATTCAAAAAAGCTGTGGACGAAGAAGGACTTGCCAATGATTTGAAAGATGTTGCTTCAGACATCAATGATTTTAAACAAGAAATGGGAAAAATCAATCCCAAAAACCTGCTAAAACCTGATGAGAATGCCAAAAGCCGTAAAAAATGAGGCTTTCTTTGAAACGCCCTTAGAATTTGAATGACTTAACAACAGGCAAAGAGGGTAAGCTGATTTTTCATTTTGCTTTACCCATGCTGGCGGGCAATGTCTTCCAGCAGATGTATAATGTAGTGGACAGTATCGTAGTGGGAAGGGCTATTGGAAAAGAAGCTCTTGCGGCAGTAGGTGCTAATTTCCCTTTTATTTTTGCTCTTATCTCCTTCGTTGTAGGCATTGCCATTGGCTCTACAGTTATTATTTCCCAATATTTCGGAGCGAAAAAGATGGAGCAGGTCAAACGTGCCATCGACACGCTTTATATTTTCATGTTTTTTGCTGCCATTGTAATAACCATATTGGGCATTCTTTTTGCCAAAGACATTTTCAGACTTATTGATCTCCCTGTCGATGTTCTCCCGGAAGCGGTACAATATTTTAAGGTCTATGCGCTTGGATTTATTTTCTTTTTCGGATTTCAGGGGACCAGCGCCATCATGCGAGGGCTGGGCGACTCCAAAACACCCTTTTATTTTCTCGGCGGTTCCACAATGCTGAACATTGCACTGGATCTGGTTTTCGTCCTGATTTTTCACTGGGGCATAAAAGGTGTTGCTGCTGCCACGGTTATTTCACAGGCTGCCGCCTTTTTCGCTATCATATTTTATATGAATCGCTATCATAAATTCCTGGATTTTCATCCCTTACGTATGCGATTCGATAAAATAATTTTCAGAAAAAGTTTAAAAATAGGCTTACCTACCGGTTTTCAACAGACCTTTGTAGCGCTGGGTTTTATGGCGTTATACCGTATTGTAAATATGTTTGGAACCTCTACTATTGCCGCTTACAGTGTTGCCATTCGTATCGACTCGTTTGCTGCCATGCCTGCCATGAACTTTTCGGCTGCACTCGCTACTTTTGTAGGCCAGAATATCGGAGCCGGAAAAATGGAGCGCATCCACAAAGGCCTTGTCGCTACTCTGCTTATGGCCAATACGGTAGCTATTATTATCTCTGTTTTGGCTCTGTTGTTTGCCGAACCGCTTATGCAGATTTTTACCAAAGATGCGGGGGTAGTTGAGATAGGGAAGCACTATCTGCTCATTGTCCCGCTTTTCTATATGGTTTTTGCCACTATGTTTTCCATCAACGGCGTTATGCGCGGTGCCGGCGATACCATGATTCCCATGTTTATCTCTATTATTGCGTTATGGTTTGTTCGTATTCCGGTTTCCTGGTTCTTATCTATAAAATTTGGCGCTATCGGTATCTGGTGGGGTATTCCCGTTGCCTGGTTTGTGGGACTTATGCTGGCGTTTACTTACTATAAAACAGGACGTTGGAAAACCAAAGCCGTGGTGAAAAGAGGATGATAATAATTAGGCTCCCTGCTTTATATCTTAACAAGCTTAATATCTTTAAATTACATTGAATCTAAAGTAAAGGGATAATTTTTTGAGCAATTTTTTGAGAATTTTGTAGTTATTGTCTTACTTGAATACTTATATTTAAATAATATTTATGAAAAGCAGAAAAATTCAGGCTGCGACAGCTTTTATTTTTATTGGAGTTTTGTTTTGGTTGGGGAGTTGTACACACCAACCGGGAGTGTATTACGACAATACCCCAAAAGTGAGTAATAACTGTTCGGCAGACACGGTTTATTTTCAAAATGACATACAACCGCTGCTCAATTCCACCTGTGCCATGACTGGTTGCCACGATGCCGTTACCGGCAAAGAAGGAATTGTACTGACCGATTATGCTGCTGTGATGAAAACCGGAGGTATTAATTTACAAAATCCTGTCGAAAGTAAAATTTATCGGGTGTTGAATAATGGCGGGGACGATGTAATGCCTCCCCAACCCGTCACGCCGTGGAGCAACAGCCAAAAGGATGCCCTGCTTACCTGGATAAGCCAGGGAGCTCTGAACAATGCCTGCATCGATTCGGTTTGCGACACCACAAATGTTACTTTTGCAAGAAGTGTTGTGCCGATTTTTCAAAAATATTGTTATGGTTGTCACAGTAGTTCCAATTCTTCGGGAGGTGTTGATTTAACTAACCTTAACCAACTGTCTGTCCTGATTGGCAATGGCTCGTTGCTGGGATCTATCCGCCACGATGCCGGTTTTATTCCCATGCCGGTAGGAGTGAACAAACTAAGCAAATGCGAAATTGAGACTATTGCCATCTGGGCGAGAGATACAACGCTCACCGGGAGTGGTGGTGGAACAGGCAGTACGTGCGACCCTGATACGGTTTATTTTCAAAACAAAATTCTTCCGCTTCTTCAAACTAATTGTGCCATTACCGGTTGCCACAATGCCACTACCCGGGCAGAAGGTATCCAACTGACTGATTATGCCACCATAATGAAGACGGCGGGTGTGGTGGCCGGCAATCCTAATCGTAGTAAGCTTTATACCATTCTGTCGTCCGGCGGCGGAGATGACAAGTCAGCCAATGCAGGGCAGGGAGCTCAGGATGGAATTATGCCTCCCCCGCCGAAAGCCGCTTTTAATACTGACCAAAAAAACCTGGTGAAAAACTGGATATTGCAGGGTGCAGAAGATAATTATTGCAATGCTGCCTGCGATACTACTAATGTTAGTTTTGCAGGGAATGTTTTCCCGCTTGTGGAAACCTACTGTCTCGGATGTCATAGTGGCACCAGTCCGGGTGGAGGTATATACCTGAGAAATTATAACGACCTTGTGGCCGTAGCCAAAAACGGAAAGCTTTGGGGCAGCATTAACTTTGTAAGCGGTTATTCGCCCATGCCGAAATATGCCGGGAAACTTTCAGAATGTCAGTTAGCCACCTTTAAAATCTGGATAAACAATGGAACGCCGAACAATTAAATACGGACTATTACTGATAATATTTTTGGGATTTCTAACGCTCGCCTCCTGTTATAATGATAACTACCAAACTCTTTATCCATCAGGCACATGCGACGTTTCAAAGATTACTTATTCCAAAGATGTCTGGCCCGTTATCAATTCACAATGTACCGCCTGCCACAGTGGAGCAACGCCTTTTGGAAACATTACTTTGGAGAATTACAACGATGTGGTTGCTTCGGCAAAAAGCGGAAAACTTCTCGGGAGTATTCGCTTCGATGCAGGCTATTCGCCTATGCCAAAAGGCGGTGCAAAACTGAACAATTGCGTCATTGCCAAAATAGAAAAGTGGGTTAACGCCGGAACTCCGAATAATTAGAATTTTTAATAAAAACACTTTTCAAAAGGATGAAAAAAGTTATCAAAATTACAGGAGTTCTATTTTTAGCTGCTGTTTTGGCTGCCGCCTATATCTGGTTCTTTGTTTATAACAAACCTCATCGCAATTTTGAGAAAGCAAAACCGGTCATCGTTGAAAGTGCCCGACAGACCTATCAAAATTTTAAGGCAAATCCCAGAGCCGCCGAAGCGGGAAAAGTTATTGAAATCTATGGCCTCCCGGCTGGAATTGAGCACTCCGATTCGCTCGTTGTGGTGGTTTTTGCTTTTCAAAAAGGGATGTTTGGGAATGAAGGTGTCAGGTGTACCGTACTCCCCGATTACAGGAAGGAAGCAGCGAGGCTATCCCTCCACGACACCCTCTACATCAAAGGTTTTTGCTCCGGGTATAACGGTACCGATGTTATTCTTGAAGATTGTTCAATAGTTCACAAGTAAAAAATTATTAAATCATGAAAAAAATTGCTCTTTTTGTTTTTATCCTGCTGATGGCTAACACCTCCTTCGCGCAGCGTTACCTGTCCAAAACAGGCAGTGTCAGCTTTTACTCAAATGCTCCTCTCGAAAAGATTGAAGCTAAAAATCATCAGGTTAACTGTGCATTAGATACACAATCAGGCTTTTTTGTAGTAAAAATTTTAATGCGTTCTTTCGTTTTTGAAAAAGCACTGATGCAGGAGCATTTCAATGAAGATTATGTGGAAAGTGACAAGTTTCCCAATGCTTTTTTTAAAGGAAAAATTATAAACCTGAAAGATATCAATTTCTCCAAATCCGGTACCTACCCGGCAGTGATTGAAGGAGAGATGACTATCCATGGGGTTACCCGGCAGGTAAAGGCTGAAGGTACATTCACCATCTCAAAAAACGGGATTTTAGCTCAAGCCAGATTCCCTCTTAAAATCAAGGATTACGGCATCTCTATCCCTGATGTGGTAGCCGGCAAAATTGCAGAAAATATGGAAATAACTACGGACATTCATCTAAAACCTTTAAAATGATTGTTTTGGAACGAATATGAATAGCTCATTTTATCGGTATCTTATCAGGGAAGTGATGATACCTTTCGTATAAAATCAGAGTGGTTCCCGGAGAACTGCTTCAGGTGATTATTTTCTTCACTCTCAAATAAAAAAAAATAAGGCACATGAGAAAAATAGGAACTTTTTTTATCCTCCTTCTTCTGTTTACAGCACATCTTTTTGCGCAGGATACACAAGGTAATTTAATGAATCTGTTTGATAAAACACCTCAAACCGTTTATACAGAAGCTACCTTTAAAATAACGCGAATAGTATTGGGGCAATCCACAGTGAATCCCGGAAAGGGGAACCTGATTTTTGTCATACAACACCATTTTGGCTACGTAAATCAGGGAGCTTACGAATTTTTTGGATTGGATCAGGCTACTATCCGGCTGGGATTTGAGTATGGTCTCACCAACTGGCTTATGATAGGTGTCGGACGAAGCGCTTATGGGAAAACTTATGATGGAAATATGAAGGTTAAAATATTGCGACAAAGTTCCGGCAAAAGAGTGATGCCTGTTTCCGTTAGCTATTTTGGCTCTGTGGGTATTAATACGTTGAGGCAATCCGACAAAACGATTGATTATTATTTTTCCAACCGATTGACTTTTCTGAACCAGATATTAATCGCCCGTAAGTTTAGCCAGAGAATATCTATGCAACTTTCGCCCAGCCTTGTTCACCGCAATCTGGTAGAAACACCGCAGGACGAGAACAATGTCTGGGCTCTCGGTGCCGGGGGACGTTTCTTATTGTCTAAACATACAAGTATAGATGCTGAATATTTTTACGTATTATCGAAAAAGACGGCAGCAGATATCCACAATAGTTTCTCCGTTGGCTTCAATATAGAAACAGGAGGACATGTGTTTCAGTTGTACATCTCCAATTCTCAGGGGATTATCGGACAAAATTTCATCCCCGGAAGTGTTGGAAACTGGCTTAAAGGGGATGTGCTTATTGGATTTAATATCACCCGGACTTTTGTCCTGAAGAAGCCCAAAGATTTTCGAAAATAGTACTTTTTATGGGGTTATTTAACCGGATCAGGTCCTGTAATTTGAAAAGGTTATTAGTGCAGATTGGTATATCCTGTAACTTTTCTCATGCCTTTACGTCATAATTACATACATAAATTTAAAAGGATTATGAAAAAGATAAATTTACTCTCTTCACAATTATTATTGTTCGTTTTTGTGCTGCTTTTTGCTGGCTCTCTTCCTGCACAGATACGGGGCAACAGAATCCTTGAAGAACAAATTAGAAACCTCAGCGGTTTCAATGCCATTACCTCTGTTGGTTCTGTGGATGTATTTGTGAGACAGGGCGATGCCTTTTCGGTGGTGGTTCGTGCTGATGGCAATCTGCTCAACTACATCAAAACTGAAGTCAAAAACAATACCCTGGTTATTTCCGTCACCAAAAATATCTGGCGGGCCAAAACACTTGAAGTACATATTACAATGAAAACATTGCAAAAGGTTGTTTTGTCCGGCTCCGGTGACTTTTATTGTAAGTCACCTTTTTCTGTACAGAATCTGCAACTTGTCCTTTCCGGCTCCGGCGATGTTAAAGCTGCTTTGGAAGCAAAAAATGTTCACATCAAAGTGAGAGGTTCCGGCGACGTCGAGGTAAGTGGTATCCGTGGAAACCTTGACATTGATGTAAGAGGCTCCGGCGACGTGGATGCCTATGGTCTGCAACTGGAGAATTGTTCTCTTAACGTATTGGGTTCCGGTGATGTGAAACTAAAAGGCCGGACAGCACAACTTACTGCCAAAATTTTAGGATCGGGCGATTTAGAGGCCGGCGGGCTGTCAGCTGTTAGTGTCATGGTCAGTAATGCCGGCTCCGGCGATATGTCGGTTCATGCCATTGACAAACTGGAAGCGACCCTTGCCGGCTCCGGCGATTTGGGATACACCGGCAACCCGGCCGTTCTGAAAGTAAGTGCTTCCGGCTCAGGTAAAGTTTACAAAAAGTAACCGGGCTTTCCATTATCCTATGGCTTTCCGCTCTGTATTAACAGTTGGGCTTCAGCGCCATATGTTCAACATGGGGTATAAGAAAAACGAAAACAGTTGCCGGCATCCCACAAATTGAAAATTATTTCTTATGCCCCTGTTACAACATGACACCTTTGAAAATGAAAGCAGATATTGGCATGACGGTGGAACTGTCGAAAACTATCTTTTAAAATAGGGGATTCTTCTTGAAGATTTCCTCATAAGAATATTCACCATGCTTTCAACGGTACTTCCTAAAGATCCTGCAACTGCTTTATGGTAATTTACAAGCACATCCCCATCTTTTCCATTGTAAATAAACAGGTTCATTACAGCCTTATTGGTCATGCCGTAAAAGCCGGTTATAACTCCTAACGCAATGGACGCCCCTGTTGATATGGGTTTGTTTGTTTCCATAGTTCCCATTACGATAGCATCCACACCGAGAAAGTTTGCTAATTCTTTGGGTGTGTATTCTGTAATATTCTTTATTGTAATTCCCTTTTTCTTAAGCATTGCATTGGTAGTCATGGGATCCTGGACACGAACCTTCAGTTTCCCCTTTTTTCCCCTGGCCAAAAACCAGGAAAACATAGCTGACTGAATTCCTTTTCCCTGTGCATATTCCATCTCTTTCAATTGTTGGGGAGTGATATTCCGCATTTGCTTTGGACGAAGTTTTAAAGTAACCTGAAAGGGTAATACGGCAATCTCTTTATGGTTTCTTGTCTTTTGACTAAAAGCTGGATTTACATATAAACGTGTCTGGGAAAACGCACCCGCTGAAAATAAAACAATGGCTAATGCTAATAGGAACTTCTTCATATTCATAATTTTAGATTTTTGTTTGATAAATATATAAATTTTATCTTCAAAGATAAATTTTTTTTTGTAACCGTTGTTTTTTTTGAGTTTAATAATATTTTGAGATGCCGGAAATAGAAATTCTTGATGTCTGATAATCTGCCTTTGGCGATTTGGGATACACCGGTAAACCGGCCGTTTTGAAAGTAAGGGTTTATTATGAAATAACGTATCTGGAATCGGTGAAGTAATTGGTGCTTTTTCAAGGTGCAAAAGTTGCGAATAGCCACTGTTTACCCTGTGAAATAGCAAAGCCATTATTTCACAGGG
>CAYLSW010000032.1:0-14284 GCA_964386145.1 uncultured Lentimicrobiaceae bacterium
TTTTAAACTCCTGTTTGGTAACATGTCCTTTGGGCTCAATAATCAACAGTTTCCCACCCGGCTTTAACAGCGAATGTAATTCCCTGTAAAGATTCTCTTTGCCGGGAATTTCATGGAGTACATAAAAAGCAAGGATAAAATCTGCTTTTAGGGACAAATTCAGGCTGCCTTGTGAAGTTTGGTGGAGCTCAATGATTTTCTCCAATGGGGTATCCCTGATCTTCTTTTGAACGATCTGCAACATGCCTTTTTGTATATCGGCAGCAATCACCTTCCCGTTTTCCCCAACCATTCTCGCCAACGCCAGCGTATAAACGCCAGGCCCACAACCCAGGTCCAGCACATGCATCCTCTCTTTGACATAAGGTTTCAATATCCGCCTGGGAGACTGTATCCATCTTCTGAATCGCGTATCCAGTGCGCCTGCCCGTTCTACCGGACATACCCGGTTTTTATTTTCTTTTTTCACAAATATAAATAACCTGATTCTGGTTGGACAAAAATAGACAATATCGGATAGATCATACCTGTAAAACCTGTAAGTGTTGTTAGCGAACTTCCTATTCCGGGCTTCTGACTCACTGAAATATAATTATTCTTAAAAGAAAACCTCCTTTTGCAAGGGAAGGTTTTGCATCTTCTTCAAAATTATCGGTCATGACCAAAAGGCAAAGAAATTATCGTGTTTATCTGCCCATAGCTTTTGCGTTGGTGCTTATTTCAGGTATGATTCTCGGATTTTTATTACAAAACAGTGCAACCCGTAACAAGACTGTCTCTTTCATTACCGGTAACAGGTCGGCTTATCATAAAGTGGATGAGATTATTCGTTATGTGGATAATAATTATGTGGATTCTGTTAACCAGGTACATTTGGAAACCGATGCTATAAAAGGTATGATGAATGACCTGGACCCGCATTCACAATACATTACTGCTGCAGAATTTAATGAGATGAACGATCCGTTACGGGGGAGTTTTCAGGGAATAGGCATTAGCTTTCGTATTGAAAAAGATACCATCATGGTGATAAATCCGATTCCGGGAGGTCCTTCGGAGAAAGTCGGACTTATGGCCGGTGACCGTATTGTGAAGGTAAACGATACACTCGTTGCCGGCGTACATGTTACCAACAACATGGCTATACATAAACTGAAAGGGGAAAAAGGAACCAAAGTGAAGGTAACCATTTACCGACGTGGCGTTCCCAAACTCCTTCATTTCACCATTACCCGAGGTATCATCCCAACTTACAGCCTCGACATTGCCTATATGGTCAACAAACAGTTGGGTTACATAAAACTTAATAAATTTTCGGCTACTACTTACGAAGAATTTGATCATGCAGTTAAGAAGTTGAAGAAAGAGGGGATGAAAAAGCTGATTCTAGACCTGCGTGGCAATCCCGGGGGCTATCTTAATGCGGCCATTCGCGTGGCAGATGAATTTCTCCCGAAAGGGAAAATAATTGTTTTCACCAAAGGACTGCACCGGCCGAAAACGGTGGCTTACTCTACCAGCAAGGGCCAGCTGAAACATACCGATGTGGCCGTTTTAATTAACGAAGGAACAGCTTCTGCAGCTGAAATTGTTACCGGCGCATTGCAAGATAACGATGTGGGTATCGTGATAGGTCGTCGTTCGTTTGGAAAAGGACTCGTACAGGAACAAATTCGGCTGCCCGATGGCTCGGCACTGCGGTTGACCGTAGCTCGATACTACACGCCCACCGGACGGTGTATTCAGAAACCATATAAAAAAGATGATTTTAAGGCTTATTATGCCGAAGCCTACCATCGCTATCTTGATGGCGAAATGCAACATGCTGACAGTATTAAATTTAACGATTCGCTGAAATTCGTTACGCCCAAAGGGAAAGTGGTTTACGGAGGTGGAGGTATTATGCCCGATATTTATGTGCCGCTTGCTACGGATACTATCCACTCTTTTTATAATATCCTCGCCAACAAGGGCATGATTTATCAATTTGCCTTTGAATATACAGACAGTCACCGTCCTCAACTGCGTAAGTTCACTGATTTTAACCTCTTTGACAAGGGTTTCAACATGACAGGCAAAGAGTACCATGACCTGGTGGCCTATGCCAAATCGAAAGGTATTACCGAAAATTCCAGAAAGGTAAAATTATCCGAAAATAAAATAAAAATTCTCTTCAAAGCTTTTGTGGGAAGGAACATTTTGGATGAAAAAGGATTCTATCCAATTTATCATAAAATAGACCCCATCTTTAAGAAGGCTGTACAGGTGATGGATAGACGCCACGTAGATGATTAGTGGTATAGGGAAAGCAATCGTTCCGCCTCACGAACTATAAATTCCTCGTCCTGATCCACCATGCATTTAAAGTGCCCTTTTGGACACTTATTGTACCCAATCTTGCTGCATGGACGACATTTAAGGCCTTCTACCTGGACTTTCACTATTTTCTGGTCTTCGTCAGGCTCGTAAGGATACATGCCAAATTCGGGTATGGTATTGCCCCAAATGCTGATGACCGGTTTTTTAAAAGCAGCAGCAATATGCATCAATCCCGTGTCGTTGGTGATAACCAAAGAAGACTGCCGTATGAGCGACGAAGACTGATGCAGATTAATTTGTCCGCACGCATTCAGAATGCTATCGTGCATACATAGCGCCTTTATCTGTTCTGCCGCTTCACTTTCTTCTTTTCCACCGAGCAGAACAACAGGTTGTTGCAGTCTGTTGATGACAGCTATTGCCTTCTGTACAGGAAAAAGCTTAGTGTAATACTGACCTCCGAGGACAAACGCAATGAAAGGTTTCTTTTTTAATAGCGGATAATCGTTTAAATCTACAAAATCTTTTTCCGGAATAAAATAGTCCAGTCCTTTTCCATCATTTTTCACACCAAGCGATTGTACCGCCTGAAAATAACGATCCACAATATGCATTTTCGGCAGCCGGTTAATTTTTAAATTGACCATCAGCCATTTCTCCGGATTGGCTTTCGGGAAAGAAGCAGAAGGTACTTTTAAAGCTCTTTTTATCTGATACGAACGCAGGTTTTTCTGCAGATCAACTATATAATCAAAGTTTTTATCCCGCAGATTCGGGATAACTTCACTCAATTTTTCCCGAAAAGAATGTATTTGATCAACATACGGACTTGTGGCAAAAAGCATTCTGTACTTCTCTTTGGTGAGGACATGTAACTGACAGTTTGTCTGTGTTTTCAATGTCCTGATGATGGGTGTTGCGAGCACAATATCACCAATGGAACTAAACCGAATAACCAGAATTTTTTTCAAGACTTTCCTTTTTTGCAAAGTTATGGAAATCATGGAAATAATTTTTTTACGAAAAGTAACTTCTTTTTCCTAAATTTGTAGAAAATATAGACTTGGAATGTTTACACTCGCAGTTACTTTCCTCTACAACTTAATATTACAATTATTTAATACTCAAATTACCGATTAATTATGAAAAAAAATGGATTCACAAAAAGGATATTAATTCTTTCTCTCCTTTTTGCCGGTTTCATTCACTATGCACAGGCGCAGGAATGGAAAAACAATTTACCACAAAACAAAGTAAAAAACCACACACTTACCTTAAAAGATTACCAACAGGCTTTTGCCAAATACTGGAATCAGGAAAAGGTAAAAGAAACGCCAAAAGGAGAACAAGAATTTCGCGATGAAAACTACGAAAAGTTCAAACGCTGGGAATGGTACTGGGAAACCCGGGTAACACCCGGAACAGAAGCTTTTCCGAAAACTACTGCGTGGGATGTGTTTAAGCGGTACATGGCGGATCAGCCAAAGGATATTCAGCAAAAAGCTGCCGGAAACTGGGTGAGTGATGGCCCTGATAAAACCCTGGGAGGATATGCCGGCCTGGGACGTGTTAATTGTGTTGCTTTCAGTCCGGTGGATACCAACACTCTTTATGTCGGAACGGCTTCCGGCGGAGTCTGGAAAACTACAGATCTCGGCGGTCACTGGACCCCGTTAGGCGATTTTAATTCGTCTTTGGGGGTTGCCGATATTGTGGTTGAAAACCATGGTGGTCAGGATATTATTTATCTTGGTACCGGTGACAAAGATCACTGGGATACTTATTCAATCGGCGTTTTGAAATCGGTTGATGGAGGACAAACCTGGCAAAAAACAGGTTTGGATTGGAAATATTCCAACCCCGGAATGGTTTACCGTATTTTAAAAGATCCTAACGATGATAATACACTTTGGGTCGCCACAAACAGAGGTTTGTTTAAAACAACCGATGGTGGGGTAATCTTTAATTTGATTGATGCTCACCACTTCAGAGAAATTGAATTTCAGCCCGGTTCCAATACCAATATGTATGCCGGCGACTCATGGGGAGGTATTTTCTACAGTACAGATGGCGGCAACAGCTGGACACAGGCAGTAGATAAATCAAAGAGTGGGGGCAGGGTAGCTATTGCCGTTAGTGCCGATAGCAGTAATGTTGTTTATGGCCTGATTGCCGTTTCTGATAATAGTAGTAACAATAATAACGGCTTGTATGGTGTCTATCGTTCTCGTGATTACGGCCATACCTTTCAGGTTGTTCAGGATACCATTAATTTACTGGGGTGGAATTGTACGGGAAAGGATAAGGGCGGTCAGGGATGGTACGACCTGGTATTGGTTGCCGATCCGCACAATGCCAATAAAATTTATGTTGGTGGCGTCAACAACTGGACATCTACCGATGGAGGCCATACCTGGAAACTCGCTAACCATTGGTCGAGTACCTGTGGCGGAAAAAATGATATTGTTCATGCTGACAAACATTATATGGCTTTTCAACCCGTAACAGATGCCCTTTTTGAATGTAACGATGGGGGTATTTATAAATCAAACACCGGGGCTCATTGGGCTGATTTGACCAGTGGCATGGCTATCAGTCAGATTTATCGTCTGAGTACCTCCGCCACTGTGAGCAATGAGGTCATCACCGGCCTTCAGGACAATGGTACAAAACTGCTCACCTCCGGCGCATGGAACAACGTAATGGGTGGAGATGGTATGGATTGCCAAATTGATTATACTGATGCAAAAGTTCAGTATGGAGAAACGCCAAGAGGTGAGATACAAAGAACAACGGATCATTGGTTGACTTCTCAATCTATTACGGCCGGTTTAACCGGAAATGGTGCCTGGGTGACTCCTTTTGTTTTGGATCCCAAAAAACATAAAACATTGTATGTTGGTTATCAAGATCTCTTTAAATCAACCGATCAGGGCGATAACTGGACAAAACTCACAAGTTGGGGCGGGAAAACCTTGCGCTCATTAGCCGTTGCACCATCCAATCCTCAATACATTTATACTGCTAAGTATTCCACCCTTTACAGAACAACGGATGGTGGACAAACATGGAAAGATATTACAGGCTCACTTCCCACTAATTACGCAAGCATTACTTACATTGTCGTCAAAAGCGATGATCCTGACATGGTTTGGATTACTATGGGCGGGTTTAATAATCTCGGCGTTTTTGAGACAAGAAACGGAGGTGAAAGCTGGGAGAATGTTTCCACCGGCCTTCCCGAAATTCCTGTTAACACCATAGTCCAAAATACATTAAAAACCGATACCACTGAACTTTATGCGGGTACTGATATGGGTGTTTTTGTTCGGCAGGGCAGGTCTCGATGGATTCCCTTTATGGCTCATCTTCCCAACGTTATCATAAATGACCTTGAAGTTCAGTATGACAACAAAGGAAGCGGAAAATTGTATGCTGCATCTTTTGGTCGTGGTTTATGGTCGTCTACCCTGTTTACAGGCTCTATCCCTCAGATTAAGTTAGCTGATTTTGAAGTCGATAATATTAATCCTTTCCTGGGCGATACGGTTAGTTTCACAGATTTATCCACCAATAAACCAGTTGCCTGGAAATGGGAGATTACACCCAATACGGTTACCTATCTTATGGGCAGCGATACTTCTCAAAATCCAAAAGTCAGGTTTAATGTTATTGGTTCCTATACTGTAAAACTAACTGCTTATGATACCGATACTTCTTACACCAAGACAGTACAAAATTTTATTCAGGCGAGAAGTAAACTCAGCGTTAAAGTGGAAGCTAACCGTACAACCATTTGTTCCGGCGATACTACACAGTTGTTTGCTATTGCGAACGGAGGTTCTGGTAATTATGTCTATAATTGGGGTTCGAATCCATTTGGCTTTTTTTCATCGGTGAAAGATCCCATAGTCAAGCCCGGTACTGATTCTGTTGTTTATAAAGTGTCGGTTTATGCCGGGAACTTAGTTGCTAACGGTAGTATTAAAATATACCGGGAGGAATGTACGGGAATTCGTAATAATGAGGCGCTGTTGGGAAAAGTGAAAATTTTTCCTAATCCTAATTCTGGTAGCTTTATGATTAAAGCGGAGAAGAATATTTATCGTGTTGAAATTATCAGCCCGGAAGGAGCAAGGATATTCAGCAAAGTTTATGGTGGCAGAAGTGCAAAAATTCACAGGTCATTAGCAAAAGGGGTTTACTTTGTCGAAATATTTATCGGCTCTGCTACGGATATCAAAGGAACTATTACCAGAAAGATGGTGATTCGATAAACTTTAGAAAATTTCTGAAAAAAGGCTGTCCGAAATTTTTTCAGACAGCCTTTTTTACTTTTATCCGAAACATCTAGCTTTTTCTGCTTATGGTGAATTCTATAATTTCTTCCAGTGCCTGGCGGGCTTCGTTATCCGGAAATTCATGCAACAATTCGATGGCTTTATTTTTGTACTCCATCATTTTTTGGCTGGCATAGTCAATACCGCCCGATTTCTGAACCTGGTTTATGAGGAGTTGTACGCTTTTTGTGTCCTGATTTCTTCTTTTTATAATATGAATTATCTTCTTTTTGTCTGTTTTACCGCTGTTATTCAGCAGGTAAATCAATGGCAGTGTAATTTTCTTTTCTTTAATATCAATACCCGAAGGTTTTCCTGTAACGGAAGTTTTTCTGTAATCCAGCAAATCGTCCATTATCTGAAAAGCAATGCCGGTAAGTTCGCCTATACGCCAGAGTTTTTCTACCGCTTCCCTGTCGGAAACGGTTGATAATGCTCCAGTGGCAAAACAAGACGCCAGCAGAGAAGCCGTTTTTTTTCGAATGATTTCGAAATAAACTTCCTCGCTGATATCCAGTTTTCGCGCTTTTTCCATTTGCAACAATTCGCCTTCGCTCATGTCGCGGGTAGCTTTTGAAACAAACTCCAGTAAATGATGATTCTTGGTTTCTACCGCCATTAAAAGTCCTTTTGCGAGAAGATAATCGCCGGCAAGCACTGCTATCTTATTTTTCCATAACGCATTGATAGAAAACAGGCCCCGTCGTTTATTGGAATCGTCCACCACATCATCATGGACCAGCGTGGCTGTATGAAGCAGTTCGATAAGCGTAGCGGCATAATAGGTTGTTTCACTGATTTTCCCCATCATTTTGGCGGTGTATATCACAATAATCGGCCTGACTTCTTTGCCTTTGGTTTTCATGATATACTTCATAATGATGTCGAGCAACGGTACTTTTGAGCGAACAGTCTTACGGAAAACCTTATGATAGGCTTTTATCTCCTCTGCAATGGGTTTCTTTATAACGCTTAAGTTGCTCATAGGCTTTAGGTGGCACAAATTTATGATTTATTTTTTGATAGGGCTTTCTGTATCTATGAAAATTTCATGATAACTCAGCCGAAAGGGGAAGCTTAAGAATAAAGGTTGTTCCCAGCCCCTTTTCCGAAACGAAGATTATCTCTCCCCCCATTTCTGTCATCAGGTTTTTCACAATGGCCAGTCCCAGTCCTGTTCCCTTCGATTTTGTTGTAAAATAGGGTTGGAAAATATGTTCTTTGTCAGCTTCATAGATTCCTTTACCATTGTCTGTCAAGCGGACTTCCACATATTTTTGTCGTTGTAAAATCTGAATCCGTATGTTTTTATCTGGAGTATTTTCCATGGATTGCACCGCATTTTTTAACAGGTTATTGAAAATTCGCAGCAAATCCTGCATGGAGGTTTTGACTTCTATGTTATCCTGCTCCGAATCTATAGTAATATGTATTTCGTAAGACTTCCTGAACAGTGTTGCCGTGGAGGTTATGGCCTCCATCAAATCTGCTTTTTCATCTATTGGGAAATTCGTTTTTGAGAAATCAGAAAACATCCCTACCACCTCGTTCATCGTATCAATCTGGTTGATAAGGGAACTACTCACCGACTTAAACTTTTCATCGAAAGATGGGTCCTTTGCCGAATAGACTTTCTGCAAGTATTGTATGTTTAGTTTCATGGGGGTGAGCGGATTTCTTATTTCATGTGCAATCTGGCGGGCCATCTCTCTCCAGGCCTTTTCACGTGCAGAATATTTCATCAGTCTGGCGCTTTCTTCCAGCTTTTCCACCATTTGGTTATAAGCTTCTATGAGTTTTCCTATCTCATCATTCCGACTCCATTCTATTTTCTCGTTTTGTTTTTCAATACTGACAGAAGTAATTTTTCGTTGTAAAATATTGAGGGGACGTGTCATTAATCTTGACAAATATACCATTAAAAGCATACCTAACATTCCGGCGATAACAAACAAATTTATCAGATTTGCCAGCATTTGGTAATAGGTATGCTGCAATTCTGATTGTCGTGCAAAATAAGGAAGGTTTATAATTCCGGCATCTACTCCGTTGTCAAGGATAAAGGGGGCATAAGAAGAATAGAATTCCACATTCTTTATTCTTTCTTTACCGAGATAAAATAGTTTATGGTTTTTTTCTATTTCTGTATAGGCTACCGGGTTGATGAGTCTTGATTGCAAGCCCCGACTGAAAATTTCAGGCCGCGAAGAAACAATAAGTTCGCCCGCATTGTCATATAAATTTATATCTGAAAAGAAAACCATGGAAAACTTTTGCAAATATGATTGAATTTCCTGTTTGTTTTGTAGTGCAGCATTCCCAAACGGCGATAATTTATCTTGTAATTCGATGAGCACCGAATGTGTTTTTTCTTCTAAATTGTTACTTATGGTTTGCCGGTTGTTTGCATTAAAGTAGTAAAGAATGATAGCTGTTAGGACTAAGAAAACAATCAACATAGTGGAAAAAATTGTGAGTTGCAACCGTGTACTGAAAGAATAACTGAATGTTTCAAGAATTTGTTTTCCGAATTTGAATAAAATATAAATCAAAAGAAGAATCCCTGACAGAATAAAAAGCAACGAAAAGGGTAACAACCATCCCGATAGGGTTTGCCGGAGTCTGCTCACAAGGAGGATTTCCTTATTGTTGACAGGAAGCATATAATGTGTGTAACCATCTTTTTGGAAAAATTTTTTCACCGGTGCTTCTTTTAAATCTGACAGGTCAATAGGGTAGAGAAAATCTCCGAATTTGTATTCAAGCTTCCCCTGCTCGTAAAAAGAAAACGAATAACCTGACAAGTGCAGCTCTCCTGCCCCGGCATCCTGTAAAAGTTCAGGGTATCCAAGACCTTTGGGAATGATATTGGTGAAAAATTCGATATAAAGATTAACCCCGGCTTTGTTGTTCAAAAGAGTTGGAAAATGGAACCGGGCAAGGTAATAAATGCTTTCGCTGGTGTTGTTTACCAAAGATAATTCAAAATCTAATCCGGTATCCACTATTTTACCCCGTAAGTGACGGAAAAAAGCATCACAACCGACAACTTTATTGTCGGGTTGTATTTCCAGTAGTTGCCCGGGTTCACACAAAGTTACCTGTCTGCTGTATGAAGAAAACATTCCGTGAAAATATTTTTTGTTAAGGTAATGGGAAATTCGTTGTTCTTTATTTTCCTTTCCGGAGATTATTATTTTGATAATATTTGTATCATTTAATATTTCTCCCGACTGACTTTTAAGAAGATATTGCAAATAAGGGTCTTGTTTTTGCGTAAGCATATTTGCCGTAAACTTCTGATGTGCATTACGATGTTCCTGTTCGTTCACATTCAGCAAATAAGCCGCTGAAAGCGATAGCAACAGGATGGTTAAAATACTGTGAAAATAGGGTTTTTTGTCGCGTTTGATAAACCAAAGTATGCCCGCCAACATCACACTTAGAACATACACCAGAAAAATGATGGTCTTTTCAACTTCAATAAGCCACAAAAACAGCATGGCAACCAGCGTCAACGTGACTACAATTTGCCAAAAGGAAGAGCCTTTTTTTTGAACAAAACCCAGGAAGGAGATGATCCATAAATATACCAGGATGTTGACCAGTAATAACAAGAAAAGGCGGATAATACCAGGAGTACTGAAATAAACATTTTCCGGGAAAAGAATTAGTGGACCGTTTTGCAAAACACCTTCGGTTATGAAATATAAAATTACAGGTAGCGAAAAGAGAATGATTTGGACGAGAAATAGTTTTAACCAAACGTGCTTTTCCCAGTGGCTTTGTTGTTGTTTAAAATAACGTAACAGCATAAACAATCCAACACATAACAATACCAGATTCAACACCAAATCCCCTGGTGTTCTAAATCCCGGAAGGCTTGTAATTTGTCCGGAAATCCAAAATGAGTTTTTAAAGACTTCCGGAAATCCAAAATAGTATTGAATCCCACGCAGGATAATTAAATCGATGAAAAAAAAGAATAATAGTAAATAAGAATGACGTAAGGCTATTCGGTTTTCCAGTTCCCTGTATAAAAGTGATAAAATGATGATAACGTAAAGAAATAGTGTAGTATATAGAAAAAATAAAATCGTAAGCATGTACGGGGGTAGCATACCAGACTCTATTTTCAAAGTAATCCCAAGTTCATTTAGTGGATACTCGTCATGTCCGGAATTGGAACGATATTCAATTTTAACCCCATAAGGAAGTATTTTTTTTGTTAAAGGGAAAAAGACGTCTACCGTATAATTTCCACGAATCGTTTTCAATCCGGCGTAAGACCTGTTACCCAGAAATAAAATCTTCAACTTCCCGTTCGTCATTGAAGATAACTGTCCGGCCGGAACTTGGTTAGTATTCCAATAAATTATGGAATCTCCTTTCGTTATGATAATATTAGCCTGATTATCAGAAAGTTGCCTATTCAACTGCGTCCAGGTGATTGATTTTTTCTGATGGAGAAAACCGAACACTTTGACAGAGGTTTTAACACACTGGTTACCAATATTATAGATAGTATTTTGTGTGCGTCTAAATAGTGACTCAGGACGATAGTTCCTTTCGGTGGTGTATCTCAGGCCATAGAAAGCAAAGAGAATGAGGAGAAATCCGGCCGTATAAAGGAGGAAATTTACTAAAGTATTATGTCTGTCGCGTTTCTTCATGTCACCTGTGCCGAAATGGAATAGGTAAAAGTAATAAAAATTATTTGACTTCTCAGGAAGATAAAGATTCCTACTTATATCAAAAAGCTGCTTTCTGCCTTTACTCTGTCTTCTTCAACACATAAATCAGACTGGAATAATTTCCTGTTTTTATTGCTGCACGATTCGACCTGATACCATTTATAAAAGCACGAAAAAGAGGGAAACCTGTTTTCCGATACCGTTCGCTCAACAACGATACATAAAAGGCATCGAGTTTTAACGGTAAAATGTTTATTATCTGTAAATCGTGTTGTGTTGCCATGTTTCGGAAGGCCTGTGGAGAAAACTGATATAGGTGTCTCGGGACGTCCAGCCCGGCCCAATAGTCTTTATATAAATTAGCATCCCAAGAGGTTATGTTAGGTAATGCTATGATAAGATACCCCTCTTTTTTGAGAATTCTCTTTATCTCTATCATTCTTTCGTTTACATTCGGCACATGTTCAAGTACATGCCACATGCTTATGACATCAAAATATGTTGCCGGTAAATTTTGAAGGCCTTGCTCCTTCTCTACTTTTAAATGGTAATGCTTACGGGCAAAACCTCTTGCAGACGCATTGGGTTCAACTCCTATACACTCCCACTTTTGTTTTTGAAAATAGTGGAGCAACTCCCCGGTTCCACAGCCAATATCCAAAATTTTTCCTGTACCGATCAACTCACTAACAATCTTATATTTTTGTTTGATATTGATATTTCGTAAAATCTGATATAGTTTTCCAAGAGCACCACTGCTTTTTGTATCGTGCGACAGATAATCCGGAGACTCATAATATCTGCCTAAATCTTCATCTTCCGGGCGGGGATTTGTAAATATAAGATGACAATCTTTACACTCCCACAGTGGAAAAATTTCCTGTGTCAGAAAATAATCCTTCACATCTGATTTTTTGAAAATATTTTTGGAATCGCAAACCGGACAAAATGTAGCTGTTTTCATAATGATTGTTCCACGTGAAACATTTCTTTCTTAGCGGCCCAGATACACCAGCAAAACATTGATATCGGATGGAGAAACGCCACTGATTCTTGAAGCCTGCCCAATAGTTTTCGGCCTAATTTTGGTCAATTTTTCCCTGGCTTCGTACGAAAGGGATGTAAGCTTGTTGTAGTCCAAATCCCCTTTCAAAATAATGTTTTCAAATTTTTCTAATTTCCTGGCAATATCTTCCTCCTTCTTGATGTAACCATCGTATTTAATTTGTATTTCACAAGACATGATTACTTCAATAGACAGGTGATTTTCTTTTACTAGACTTTGAAGCTTTGTGTTTGTAGAAATCAGCAAATCCAAATTCACCTGAGGTCGCAATAATAGCGTAGTCAGCTTCACTTTTTGTTTTAATGGTGCCGTACCCTTTTTCACCAGTGCGGCATTAACATCCTCAGGAGATACGCTCTCCTCGTTAACAAAACGTGTAAGTTTAACGACTTTCTCTTCTTTTTGTTTGTATTTCAAATAACGTTCATCCGAAGCTAATCCTAATTTGCAGGCTTTTTCTGTCAGTCGTTTGTCGGCATTATCCTGGCGTAACAAGATTCTGTGCTCGGCTCTTGAGGTAAACATGCGGTAAGGCTCGTCCACTCCCTTTGTGATGAGGTCATCAATTAAAACACCGATGTAGGCTTCGGAACGTTTCAGCACGAAAGGTTCTATGGTTTTAATATTTAGATGCGCATTGATTCCGGCCATCAATCCTTGTGCTGCCGCTTCTTCATAGCCAGTGGTTCCGTTAATTTGACCTGCGAAAAACAGGTTCCTTATGGTTTTTGTTTCCAGATTGTAATTTAATTGTGTTGGTGGGAAATAATCATATTCAATAGCATATCCAGGTCGAAAAATTTTTGCTTTTTCAAAACCAGGAACTTCCTTCAACGCTTTTAGCTGAATGTGATCCGGTAAGGAGGAAGAAAAACCATTAACATAATATTCGATGGTATCCCAGCCTTCCGGTTCTACAAACAACTGGTGACGGTTTTTGTCAGAAAAGCGTTCTATTTTATCCTCAATGGAGGGGCAATAACGTGGACCCGTCCCCTGAATTCTTCCTGCAAACATGGGAGAATCCGCAAACCCGAGTTTGAGTGTATCATGGACTTTTGGTGAAGTGTAAGTAATCCAGCAGCTACGTTGTCTCTTTAGATTCGCCTTCTGGAAAAAGGAAAAATTACCTGGATTTTCATCCCCTTTCTGTTCTTCCATTCTTGAAAAGTCGATGGTTCTACCATCAACGCGCACGGGTGTTCCTGTTTTCAAACGTCCGGTTTCAAAACCCAATGATTTTAGTTCTTCACTCAAACCGTAGCTTGCCGGATCACCCAAACGCCCCCCTGCAAACTGTTTTGTGCCAATATGAATTTTCCCGTTTAGAAAGGTACCGTTGGTCAAAATCACTGTTTTTGATTTTATTTCAAGACCCATGGCTGTTTTTACACCACATACCACATTGCCTTTTATGAGCAGGCTTTCGACAATGTCCTGCCAAAAATCAAGATTAGGCGTTTCTTCCAGCATGCGCCTCCAGGAGGCTGAAAAAAGCATACGGTCACATTGGGCACGTGGGCTCCACATTGCCGGACCTTTTGACTTGTTTAGCATCCGGAACTGAATCATAGATTTGTCGGTTACAAGTCCGGAATAACCGCCCAGAGCATCAATTTCACGAACAATTTGTCCTTTAGCAATACCGCCCATAGCCGGATTACACGACATTTGGGCAATAGCATTCAGGTTCATGGTTATGAGCAGTACCTTTGAACCGAGGTTTGCAGCCGCAGCAGCAGCCTCAGACCCGGCATGTCCGGCACCCACAACAATGACATCATACGTCTCAAACATTTCCATAATGTTCCACGTGAAACATAACTATTTTTGCGGCAGCAAAGATAGGTAATAATCCTCTTTGG
>CAYLSW010000033.1:0-10011 GCA_964386145.1 uncultured Lentimicrobiaceae bacterium
CGACCACCTTATAAGGGGTGGCGTCAATGGATTTTATTATCTTCTCTGCCGAAGTTTTGGATTTATCATATTTAACCACTGCTTTGCCCGTACGGTAATCGGCTTTTGCGTTGATCACCCCCGGCACCTGATATGCGGCATTTTCTACGTTGCTATTACAGACAGGGCATGTCATTCCTTTCACATTAAGCTGCAATGTTTGAATATCATTTCGAAGAATGATAGCAGCCTCTTTTTTGTTGTGTTCTAATTTATCTCCTACCACTTTATAGCTGGTGGCATTGATAGATTTGATAATTTCATTTGCGGAAGTTTTAGATTTGTCAAATTTCACCACCGCTTTGCCCGTATGGAAATCGGCTTTTGCGTTGATCACTCCCGGCACCTGATACACTGCATTTTCTACGTTGTTATCACAGGCGGAGCAGGTCAATCCTGAAACACTAAGATGCAGCGTTTGAATATCATTTTGTTGAACGAATACTACCTCTTTTTTGTTGTCAGGATAAAAGACAGATGCGTAATAAGGAAATGCCATCATAAGAACAGCAAAAACAGTAACGATCCCCAGAAATAATTTCGACCGCCAGAAAGAGGTTTTTTTATCTTCTTCGCAATCACAGGCTATTTCTTCTTTTGTACGTGGTTTCAGCTTTTGATACCAGGCAAAGCCCAGTATAAGAACAGTTATTCCGATAAGCCAGGGCCGGAAAGGTTCCATCCACGAAAAAGCAGAGGCTGCGCCGGTTGCCCCCGAAATAAGCGCCAATACGGGAGGAATGCAACACAATGAAGCGGCTATACCCGTCAGAACACCTGCCCCTGCCAGTTTGGTTGCGCTGGATTTCTTTGAGTTCATACAAGTTCCTCCTTTGCGTTTAATAGATTGATGTGATTAAAGATTACTTTGAGCAGTTCTGAATGTTGGGAGCGGAGTGAGTAAAAAAGCGTCTGTCCCTCCCGCCGGGAGATTACTATGTTCCCGTCTTTCATTTTTCGCAAATGTTGCGAAACTGCCGGAACGCTCATGCCCAAAATATCGGAAAGGTCACAGGGGCACAACTCCGGTTCTTCCTGCAACAGAAATATGATTTTCAGTCGTACTTCGTTCCCGGCCAGGGCCAGTACATTGCTCAGCTGGTGAATGGGAGCCGCTTCGGCAGACAACCTTTCTCTGCAGGCATCAATTTTTTTCCGGTCGGCAAAGAGCCTGATGCAGGATTGATTACTCATAGATTTTTCACTCATTTATTTTATGTTTAGGATTAATAACGGCACAAAGATATATTGTTTTGCTTATTTAAGCAAATACTTAAATAGATTTATCATTATTTAACATAGCTGATAGAAGTTTCTGAAAGCCACTTCGTGAGTAACTTTTGGAGATCAGGTTATATGTTCCAAATAATGCATGTCAGTAAGGCAAGAATATCTATAAGAATCTATATGCTGGTATATGAGCGACTTATCTGTAGTGGAGGTAGCAGGAACTGATCACGGATTTCTACATCTTATGTTTGAGAATGTATTGTTGACTTATAGCAATTAAACAACTTCACTTGTGTAAATTTGGTGTAGAACGCCAGATTTACACGCTCTTTTGTAGGATTCCCCATCTCTGCCACCTTCATAAATTCTATACTAACGTCAGTGTAGGCTTCTCTGAAATAGTGTGTCGGGAGGCAGTTTATTTTTTATATTTATTCATCAGCCCAAAAGCAAAAGGAGTCCAATAGCAGGCTTTCAATCCGCTTTCCTTAAATGCTCTGTTAACCCAGGAGTTACAAGTATTGAATAGAGAGTAACGTCCGACAGCTAAATAAAAGTCATCATTCGCTGAATAACCTTTGTTTTTAAGAATTATCTTTCTCCCTCCCTTACCTTTTTTAAACGATGCTGATATGAACTGGTTCAGTTTATTCAGTTCGGTATCCGTAATATCTATCTTAACCCATGATTTTCTTTTCTGTTTATATCTATCCAAATGAATTAAAGTAGAACCTTTTAGGAACAAAGCTTTGAAGGCATTACCAAAAGTTAAGTCATCCCATGCAGGCGTGTTCAGGTAAAAGTTCTCATCTCCCCATCCAAAAGAAAAATATTTTTCGTCCGGTGCATATTTTAAGCCTTTTAATAGTTTATTGCTTATGTCGTTAACCTGCACTACAATGGCAAGATGGACTCCGTTACTACTCAGGTAAATCTCTTTGTTATCCTGAGGGGTTAACGCTGTTTTATTTACAGTGATATAGGAGAGAACCAGAGAAATAACAACATAGCCTGCCGGAATGAGCAGAAAGTATAGTAACCATTTCAATATTTTTAGAAGTATTTTCATTACAAGGCGTAGACCAGGCTATGGTGTATGAGGTGCTGTTGGGCTTTTGTACTTTTTATTCAGATATTTCAAGGCAGCCATAATCCTCTGTCAAAAATAATTCTATTAATTCCTGTTTGTTTCGTAATAGTCGTTCTAAATTTATTGTGGTTGTATTTCTTGTTCTTTTTTTGCCGCAAATGACAGACATGCATTTATTTTTTCTTTAGATAATTCAGGGTAGTCACGAATAATGTCTTCTCGTGTCATACCATTAGACAACCAGGATAAAACATCATAAACAGAAATTCTTGTCCCCTTAATTATTGGTTTCCCAAATCTTTTTTCCGGATTGATTTCAATATATTTATTAAACTGTACCATAACTACAAAGATAAATATTTATTTCATTGCTTGGATTTCTTTAGCATCAAGCCCAACGCAATATATATACCACCCAAATGTACAACACATTCTAAAACAAGGAGATAATATCAGCATCCGGATTTGTCCTGCTGTAATTTCTTAATATCCAGCCGATGGTTTTGTTGATGAAAAATTCCTTCGATCCGGGAAGCGAGTTGATGATAAAAGTCAGAAATCCGGTATCCAGGTTGTCTTTATAATTTAGCTGGAACAGGATGGAAGTCCTTTGTAACCAGATGTTTTTAGAAGCAAGCCATTTCCCCACATATTTTTCTCTTTGCTTCGGATAAAATTTAAAATATTCGCCAGTTAGCTTGGGCGAAATAAAATCAATTGTATCCCACCAGGACTTATTTATTATCATAAATTCAAAAAGTTCAATATCTTTTTTCTCGAATTTGTTTATCAATAGTTCGGTAATTTTTCGTTCTCGCAAAGACGCCAAGACGCAAATACTTGTTTCATAATAAGTTACACTTATCATGAAACATTTACAACTGATTGAAGATCAGGTTAATAAAATTATTACCGGAGTATTGAAAAAGTAATTTGTATAATTGTAAACTAAGTCAGTTCTGATAAATTTGGGGTTGGTGAAAAACGGTTGTTTCTGTTTATCTTCTTTTTTATTGACCGGAATTGTTGCTTAACACTACGGGCGGACTTATCGGGTGGAGTCATCCTGCTCGCTACGGTTTGTACGGAATGAAAACGCCGAAGCGTCTGAAATATTTACACTAAAATTGGAATGATCTGTTTTTCAAAACTTTTAAATATGCTCATCATAGGACATCGCGGTGCAAGCGGGACAGCTCCCGAAAATACGTTAGCTTCTTTTGAAAAGGCTATCCGGTTGGGTGTGAAAATGATTGAACTTGACGTGCATCAGTGTGCTACAGGTGAGTTGGTTGTCATTCACGATGAAAAAATCAACAGGACGACATCGGGAAAAGGTCTTGTCTCACAAAAGCCACTTGTCGAACTGAAAAAGGTTGATGCAGGCGATGGTGAAAAGATTCCGACACTATGTGAAGTACTGGATATGGTAAACCATCGTGTAAAAATTAATATTGAGCTGAAAGGTGCCAACGTTGCCGCTTCTACGGTAAAACTACTGCATGAATACAAAGAAGACCATGGCTGGAAAACGGATGACTTTTGCATTTCTTCATTTGACCATCAGCAGTTGAGGCGGTTTCGGAAGCTGGATGATAGTACAAAAATTGGTATTCTTTACGAAAGATATCCCCATGGTTTTGCTGAATTGGCAAAGGCCTTACGTGCTTTTTCTGTCAACATTTCACTGCACGTGGTTAAACCCGGATTAGTGAAAGAAATACATGCCGACAGCCTGCAGGTGTGGGTCTATACCGTAAACAAATTTTTCGATTTCAATTGGTTAGAAACGCTTAATGTGGATGCTGTTTTTACAAATTATCCGGATAAGTTTTTAAACGGAAGGTCCTGATATTATTGCAAAACCCGTGCAATGGCATCATGCCAGTCTGCAATTCCTTTTTCAACATCATAGGAACTTTTAACGGGTACAAAAGTTTCTTCCACCCGCCACTGGCTTTCTATTTCCGCCACATCTTTCCAAAAGCCGACTGCAAGGCCTGCAAAATAGGCAGCTCCAAGCGATGTGCTCTCCAAAATAACAGGTCTTTGCACATTAGTTTGCAACAGATTGGCCTGCATCTGCATAAGATAATTGTTGACTGCCGCGCCACCATCAACACGCAGATTCTCGATGACAAAACCAGCATCCTGCTGCATAGCTTTCATAACATCATAACTTTGGTAAGCGATGGCTTCGAGAGCGGCACGTGTGATGTGTGCCCGGGTGGTTCCGCGGGTTATGCCGTAAATCATTCCCCGTGCATCCTGATCCCAGTGGGGAGCGCCCAAACCTGTAAAAGCAGGTACAAAGACAACGCCACCCGTGTCTTCCACCGAAAGGGCCAGTTTCTCGCTGTCCGAAGCTGATTTGATGAGTTTTAATCCATCGCGAAGCCATTGAACTACTGCTCCACCGACAAAAACGCTCCCTTCCAGTGCATAAGTGGTTTCGCCGTCCAGTTGCCAGGCCACGGTGGTGAGCATCCTGTTTTTTGAACGAACTGCTTTGTTCCCGGTGTTGAGCATGATAAAGCAACCCGTTCCGTATGTGTTCTTCACCATCCCCCGGTGAATGCACATCTGTCCGAAAAGTGCTGCCTGCTGGTCGCCAGCAACCCCACTGATGGGAATTTTTGAAGAGAAAATCAATCCGGAAGTATCGGTAAAATGTGTACTGTTAGACTTTACTTCAGGAAGCATGGAAGCCGGAATGTCAAAGCGCTTTAATAGATCGTCGTCCCATTGCAGCGTGTGGATGTTGAAAAGCATGGTACGTGAGGCATTGGAGACATCGGTCAGATGAGCCTTACCGTTGCTGAGATTCCACATGAGCCAGCTATCCACAGTGCCGAAAGCAAGTTTGCCGTTTTCAGCAGCTTTGCGTGCGCCTGCAACGTTGTCGAGAATCCATTTTATCTTGGTTGCTGAGAAGTAGGCATCAATTTCCAGTCCTGTTTTTTCGGAAATTATGTTTTGAAGGCCCTCTTTTTTCAGCCGGTCGCAATAGACCGAAGTCCGCCTGTCCTGCCACACAATAGCGTTGTAGATGGGCTTTCCTGTTTTCCGGTTCCACACAATGGTAGTTTCCCTTTGGTTGGTAATGCCGATGGCGGCAATGACGTTATCGTGAATTTCCATTTGAGCCATAGCTTCGGCTGCCACGCTGATTTGTGAACTGTAGATATCCATGGGGTCTTGTTCCACAAATCCGGGTTCGGGGAAAATCTGCCGAAATTCTTTCTGCGCCATCGACAGTATTCTTCCGGCGTGGTCATAAATGATGGCGCGTGAACTGGTTGTTCCCTGGTCCAGTGCAAGAATATATCTTTTTTCCATGGATTGAGTATTAAAAAAGAGGAAAACATTTTTATTCCAAAATGTAGCCTTTGGCCAGTGCTGTATATTCCTCTATCTGTTCACGTTGCCAGCGCCGCCTGAAACCCAGTTCTTCCGCAATAATTTTGGCTACGGCTGGTGCTGCTTTCATACTTTTGCGGGCATCCAGCAACAAAAAGCGGGAGCGACGCGCCAGGAAGTCCTCAACGGTACGTGCCATTTCTTCACGGACAGCCCAGACCACCTCGGCTTTGGTATATGGAAATCCTTCCACCAACACATCTTCCATACTTTTGTCTTTGAGTGAAAGTGATTTTATTTTATCCCGATCCGAGCCGTAATAGTGTAACGGGTCTGTTTCATCAAAACTTTTCACATAGCCGTGGATGGGCATGTTGGCTGTAACCGATGGCGTCTCTTTGAGCCCGCCAATCAAAATGGCTTTTTCAATAACATCTTCGCCCATTTTTCGGTAGGTTGTCCATTTTCCACCGATGATAGTCAGTAGTCCGGTTGCTGAGATAGTGATTTTATGGTTTCTGGATATTTCTTTGGTTTTCTCACCCTCTTCTTCCGGCGCTACCAACGGACGAAGGCCGGCAAACACGCTGCGTACATCTGATCTTTTTGGTGGATAAACCAAATATTCGCTGGCGGTGTTGAGGATAAAATCAATTTCTTCGGGTAGCGCCCGTGGCTCCAGGCTAATTTCGTCCACAAGGGTATCTGTTGTGCCCACAACTACTTTGCCGTGCCACGGAACGGCGAACAACACACGTCCATCGGGTGTTTTGGGTATCATAATGGCAGCGTCTCCCTGAAGAAATTTCCTGTCGAGAATGATGTGGACACCCTGGGAAGGAACAATGGTCTTTTTTGTTTCGGGATGATCCATTTGGATGATACTGTCTGCGAAAACTCCCGTAGCATTGATGACTGTTTTTCCTTTTATTTCATAAACTTCGTTATTTTCTCTGTCTAAGATCCTGACACCATCAACAAAACCCATTTTGTCTTTCAGGATATTGGTTACGCGGCAATAGTTGAGTGCAGTTCCGCGATTGTCTTCTAATGTCTGTGCCAGACTTACGGCGAGACGGGCATCATCAAACTGTCCATCGTAATATATGACGCCACCGTTTAAGCCTTCTTTCTTTAGGTTAGGAATGGCGTTGATCACCGTTCCTGTATTAATCCGTTCAGAAGGTCCCAGTCCAAGTTTGCCTGACATCATATCATAAACTTTCAATCCGATGGTATAGAAAGGGCCATCCCACCACTCGTAGGTTGGAATGATAAATGCCTGGTTGCGTACAAGGTGGGGGGCATTTTGGCGCAAAAGTCCACGCTCTTTCAACGCTTCGAGCACCAGCGAGATGTCGCCCTGAGCAAGATAGCGGACCCCGCCATGTACCAGTTTGGTACTCCGGCTGGAAGTTCCTTTGGCAAAATCGGCCTGCTCCAGCAGCAATGTTTTGTATCCGCGAGTAGCAGCATCCACAGCAGCTCCCAGTCCTGTGGCTCCACCGCCAATAACGATTACATCCCAAAGGGACGTGTTTCTTAACTTCTCTAAATTCAGATTTCTGTTCATAATTCAGGTATAACAAGAATAAGGAGTAAAGGTATAAAATTTCCGGTTATCAGGATTTGTCATAAAGAAGATCAGGGTAGGGTAAATCGTTATTTCCCTGTACCAAATCCTTTTGCTTTCATCAGTTGCCGGATAATAGCAGAAACTTCTTCGGCATTTTCCCAGGTAAGAAAATGGCTCCCGCCTTTTATAATAAAATCGGAAGAGGATTTGTGAATAGGTATGATACGGTCGGAAGTGCCATGTATTTTGAACAGGTTTTCAGGTCTTTCACTATTTTTCCAGTGAACAATTTTATCAATGGCCCATTGGACAAAATCCGGATCGGCGTTGGAGACAATCTCATCGAACAGCTTTTTCTGTGCAGTATCTTTCAAACTAAAAAGATAATATCTCAGCCGGTTTGGTTTGTTTAGCAAAGATTCTGGAATAAGATAATGTAGGTTTATTAGTCCTGCTATACGGTAAATCAGCGGCAACTCTTTTCGTGTGGAAGCGCTGGAAATAAGAATGCTTAGTGCTGGTTTGATGAGTTTGTTTATTTCGGTGACTACCAAACCGCCGAAAGAAAGGCCAATGAGGACATCGCCATCTTTCATCTTGTATTTTTCTATGAGTCGCCGAGAATATACTGTTAGTGGTTCCTGCTTTTTCGGTTTCAGCCAGGAAACATGGATTTGCTGTAAAGGAGTTTTGATTATGAGGTTGGAAAAAGCCCTTTCGTCGGCTCCGAGACCGGTGAAGAAAAAGATTTGGGGAAGATTTTTATCGTCAGAAAATTCGTTACACATCGTTAGTAAAATGAAAAAAGCTAAAATTCACTTTTCCGTATTTGCGGTGACTTTCAAAAAAAAGCCGACTTGAAAAGTCAACTTCCCTGGAATGTTCCAGTACGAGCCATCCGCCCTCTTTTAAGAGATTGTTTTCAAAAACATACCTGATGATATCCTCAATACGCTCCAGGTTGTAGGGTGGGTCGGCAAAAACGAGTTCGTACTTTCGGGGATTTTGCCTGATGAACCTGAAACTATCAGCCTGCCTGACCTGCAGGTTTTCCATTTGGAAGTTTTTGGCAGCACTGCGGATCCATTCCACGCATTGCCGGTTTTGATCCACTGCTGTAACGTCATTGCATCCGCGCGACATAAGCTCAAACGAAACAGCACCGGTTCCCGAAAACAAATCCAGGGCCGCAATGTTTTGAAATACAACAAGGTTGTTTAATATGTTGAATAAACTCTCTCTTGCTATGTCGGTAGTGGGGCGTACCGGCAGATTTGCAGGGGGGGTAATTTTCCGGCTTCTGTATTTTCCGGCTATAATTCGCATTGCAACACATTAAAAAGTGTGTAATATTTGTGTCGTCTTATATCATCGAGTATATAAGAATAAAAAAAGTTTTTATTCTCTTCAATAAATTCTAATTGTCTGATGTATATATAAATAAGCTGGTAGTTTTCATCGTCTTTATCAATATTTCCCATGAGCATCAACCGGACTTCTTCTGGATTTAGCGAAAGTTGTTCCATGGCTGAGAGTAGGAAGTAAGCAAAGTCTTCTTTGGTATGATAAAGAAAGTTATTGGTGTAAAAAAGACGATTTTCTTTGAAATAAACCAGATCGAAACTCTCTTCGTGAACATCCAGAAACAGGATATTCTCATCAAATTTATTTTTAAAATTGACCGTAAGGCTTTCGATGAGGGCTGAAGAGTAATGGGCAATGTGGGCATTTGGCCAGAACTCTTTCACTTTTTCAGCCAGAGGGTTGGGGAGGTAATACACATTGGCCGACTCCGTGTTTTTAAGTTCATCAAAAATTATCCGGTGGTTTTCCTGAAAGGGATGGTTAAAGCCAAGGTAGAGATTTTTGTGCTCACTTTTGAAAAGGGGAAGTGGGACAAGCGTGTTGAAACTATTCTGCATCAGACAGTAAAAATCCATGTAAGGAAAAGCAAACCAGGGATATTCATTGAGGATGAGATCAAACACAAGGGGAAAATCAGCAGGTGTTTTTCTTTCGTCAAAAAGGTAATACTGCAGCCCGACAAATTTATTCTTATCGGGGTTGTATATGGAAAAAGCAAGGCCATGCATGTTGATTTGCATGGCCATGATATACGAACGGGTGTGTGACGTCTTAAAAGATTTGTCGAGGTAGCTGATATGTGGCTTAATACTGAATGGCATAAGCCGGGTATTATTCCCAGTTGCCGTCAGTAGAAGGCTCAGTCACTGAACCAACTTTCAGCCCGGAATATTTTTTTTGCTCCTTGCGGCTTGCTTTCAGATTGACGACCAGCTGCTCATTCATTCCTTTCAGGAATGCGGAATAAGGTGCTTTTACTTCAAAGACATGAACCTTGACGCCTCCTTTTTTTATCACCCCTGCCTTCAGCTGGAATTTTGCACCTCCGGAAAATGGTATGATATTTATGTGCTTATAATCAACATTCTTTTGCCCTCTGAACAAGGAGTCGGCGACTTTGACATAACCTACCGTGTCATTAATGGTGAGCGTGTAAGTGGTGTCGTTGGGATCGGGAATCATTTTTACCACCGGAATTTGTGCGCTGTCCACAAAATGAATCAGTGTATCAAACGAACCGGTATATCTGTTGTTAAGCTGTTTGTAAATAAACTCTGCCGAACGAATATCCTTAAGGTATTGAATCACTACCTTTTCACGCGCTCTTTTTTCTTTGTTAAAGTTAACAGGT
>CAYLSW010000033.1:10112-14099 GCA_964386145.1 uncultured Lentimicrobiaceae bacterium
GAAAGATTGTTTTTTTCATACCATAAAAATTTACGCACAAATTTATAACTTTTTAGTATTCCAAAAGGAATTTTGATGCAAAGGAAATCAATTTTTTTATTTAGACAAAATAAACCAATGTAAAATATTATAATTCAGTAAAATCAGGAATGTCCTGAAGAAAATGATAACGGTGTTTTTCATAGTCCATTTTGCAACAGTAATGTGAGAGTCCGTTACTGATGATAAGATAATCGGCATGGAGTGCGAGGTTATATGTGGCAACCTGATCAAAAACAGCCTGGCTCAGTTTAATTTCCGGTGCTTTAAATTCAATTAGCAGAACGGGAGTGCTGTCTTTCTTGTGAATGACCGCATCAAAACGCCGGGGCATACCGTTTATCATTAGACTTCTTTCTATGCGCATCAGCGAGGACGGGTAATGTTTTTCGCTACACAAAAAATGCAAAAAATGTTGGCGTACCCACTCTTCAGGTGTAAGCCGGACATATTTCTTCCGGAAGGTGTCGAAAATATCTGTTCCCTTTATTTTCACTTCGTAAGCAGGCAGGTTAAGCCGCATCTTCGTAATTTTCATTTCGAGAGGCAAAAGTATAGAAATTTCTGCGTTGATGGCGTGGCTAAGCCGTGGCGGTTTACAATAATTTACCGTTATTCAATTGTCTAATAGTTGTCAAAAAGTCATAATTTATTTTAGTTCGTTGTTGTTTGGTGGCTACTGGTTATTCCATTCAACATTATTTCAACCATTATCCCCCTGTTGAGCTACAATCTTTTTACTTTTGCAAAAAAAGAAAGCTTATGTACACAGCAGAAGCCTTGAAAGACCTGTCGAAACGACTCGCGGCCTTGAGGGGGTATCTTTGACATCGACCGTATGTTGATGGAAATTGAAGAAGATGAAGAGAAAACACAGTCGCCGGATTTCTGGAACGATCCGAAAAGTGCGGAGGTGATGTTGAGAAAAATTAAGGCTAAAAAAAACCGGACGGAGGCTTTTGCCAAAGCCCAGGAGACCTTTAGCGATTTGAAAGTGCTGGAGGATTTTTTTCGTGATGGGGAAGTTTCGCATGAGGAAATGGATCAACAGCTTGACGTGGCATTGAAACAGGTGGAAGAGCTGGAGTTTCTGCAAATGCTTGGTAAAGAGGAAGACAACCTGAATGCCATTTTGAAAATTAATCCCGGTGCCGGCGGTACCGAAAGCCAGGACTGGGCGGAAATGCTTATGCGCATGTACATCCGCTATGGCGAGCGCAAAGGTTTTAAAGTGAAAGAACTGGAGTTCCAGGAAGGTGATGTGGCCGGTATCAAATCGGTTACGCTGGAGTTTGACGGGGATTTTGCTTTTGGTTACCTGAAGGGAGAGAACGGTGTGCATCGGCTGGTACGTCTTTCGCCTTTTGATTCGGCCAACCGTCGTCATACTTCTTTTGCATCCGTGTATGTTTATCCCATGGTGGATGATTCTATCGAAATTGCAGTGAACCCAGCGGATATCAGTTGGGATACTTTTCGTAGCAGCGGTCCGGGAGGTCAGAATGTAAATAAAGTGGAAACCGCAGTTCGTCTGCGGCATGAGCCTTCGGGACTGGTGATTGAGTGCCAGGAAACTCGTTCGCAACAACAAAATCGTGAAAAAGCTCTCCAAATGCTGCGCTCGCAGTTGTACGAGATGGAAATGCGGAAAAAACAGGAAGCACAGGCAAAAATAGAAGCGGGCAAGAAGAAAATTGAATGGGGTTCGCAAATCCGGTCTTATGTGTTGCATCCATACAAACTGGTGAAAGATGTGCGTACAAATTATGAGACTTCCAATGTGCAGGCAGTTTTGGATGGGGAGCTGGACAATTTTATCAAAGCCTATTTGATGAAATTTGGTGGCGGAGGGAAGTTAAATTCCTAGAACCAATATGTTCCTCTTGAAAATCCTGTTAAATTTTAAGTAATGTCACGCACTTCCTTCCATTTCGGAACCTAAATGCTATTGTTTTATCCGACATGTACAGAAAAATTACTTTAAAAACGCTAAAAGTCTACTCTGTTTTCTGGAACTATGGGCTTTTAATCAAATAGATCAAGTGCCTCGCAAACGTTATTATTGGTTGTTTTCATTTCAGGTCTAAAACAGGCAATAGATAAATCAGGCTTTCTCTCATGTTTATATCTCATTAAATGTTAGTGTTATACAAATAATAATTTCGATTTTTTCCGGTATTTTCGTGAATATTTAATTTGAAGATCAGTTCTTCCCAAACGGGAAAATATATATTTTTGAATTGGTTGATGCACTTAAAATCTCTGTAGAATGTACATTATCAAAATGTCCATGAAATTTGCAGGTATATGAAGAACAAATTGGAATATAAGCGCTTAAATAACATGAAAAAGGACTCTGCAATATTGTTACAGTCTCTTTTTTCCTTTTTTCCTACTGTGCGAGGGAACTTTTCCCCGCTTATAATGTTGTACTGCCCGGTGTGTATTAGGGAAAACCGGTGGAGAAACAAAAGGCCGGAACTAGCCTTGTCTGTGGAACAGATAAACAAGACCATCAATAATCATCAACCTGTCAATCGCCTGCTCATCAGCATACAAACAGGAAATCCTGATTTTTCCATAATAAAGAAGTTATAAAGGCTTATGGGAAAATCCATGAGCCTTTTTTGTTTTACAAAATTTATAAGCTATGAAAAAAATTGAAGCGATTATTCGGAAATCAAAATTTGAGGATGTTAAAAAGGCTTTATATGATGCCGGTATCGGGTGGTTCTCCTACTGGGACATTACGGGCCTTGGAAAATCCACCGAAGAACAAATGGTAAGAGGACAGATATTTGAGTCTCATTATATCCAACGTCACATGCTCTCCATCGTTGTACGCGACAAAAATTTGGAGAAAACTGTGAACGCAATTATGGATGCTGCAAGAACCGGTGATATGGGCGACGGCAAAATCTTTGTATCTGACATTGAAGCCACCTATCGAATTCGTACGGGAGAAACCGGACCGGAGGCCCTATATAACAAAGAAAAAGAAGAAAAGTAAAGCCTTTTTAACCGATAAATAACCACGATGAAACCTGGGCTGGTATCGGTGATGGTGAGGCTGTTGATGGATAAAAGCTGCTTCGTTTCATGTTCTTAAATCATAATATTACTTTAAAATGAAAAAAATAAATATAATAATTATTGCCCTCTTGACTTTGACAGGCTTGCCGGCGGTGGCACAAGGTGCAGCAGCGGCAACTGCGATTCCTACACCCACAGTCAACGCAGGTGATACAGCTTGGATGCTTGTAGCCACTGCATTTGTGTTGTTAATGACAATACCCGGACTGGCTCTTTTTTATGGCGGACTGGTTCGTCGCAAGAATATTTTAAATGTGTTGATGCAGTGCTTTATGATTACAGCCGTTATCAGTATAGAATGGGTTACTTTCGGTTATAGTTTAGCTTTCGGTAGTTCAAGTGGAATATTGGCTCCCTATATAGGTGGGTTTCATTGGGCTTTTCTGAATGGAATTCATATCAACGATTTAAGCCCTTATTTTATTTCCCATTCCCAACCCTCGGGAAAAATAGTCAACGGTATTCCGGTGATGATTGGAACCATTCCTCACATCGTTTTTATATTATTCCAAATGATGTTCGCTGTGATTACGCCTGCCTTAATTATAGGTGCTTTTGCCGAACGCATCAAATTCAAAGGTTTTTTGATTTTCTCGTTGCTTTGGGCTTTGGTTATTTACAATCCGGTTGCACATTGGGTATGGTCAGCGGATGGATGGTTAGCTAAATTAGGAGCACTTGACTTTGCAGGAGGTACGGTGGTTCATATCAATGCTGGTATTGCCGCTTTGGTTATGGTCCTGATGTTGGGTAAACGGCGTGATTATCAACGGCATGCTATTCCGCCACATAACATTCCCTTTGTAGCTATTGGCGCCGCTCTTTTGTGGTTTGGATGGTTCGGATTCAATGCCG
>CAYLSW010000034.1:0-14098 GCA_964386145.1 uncultured Lentimicrobiaceae bacterium
GTTTCATCACTGCCAACAGCATATTTTGTATTAGATTGTAACTTCTGCTTTATTATACTGCGAACGGGATAAAATTCCGCATTTAGAAATTAACAAAACGAAGTTAATAAAAACAAAACGGTGAATGTAAAATGAAAAAGGAAGCATATCAAATATGGGGCATGTTCCTGCCAAAGCAGATTCGGCAAAGCAAACGGAATGGTTGGACACAACTTTTGAGCCGGCAAAAAAGCAAGCACAAAACGGGGAATGTCATCTTTTGTTTATGGATGCAGCCCATTTTATTTTGCAACCTTTTATCTGCGCTTTGTGGTGTACAGCACGTTTATTTATCAAAGCAGCTTCAGGCCGCAATAGGATTAATGTGCCGGGAGCGGTAAATGCTATCACAAAACAAGTTATTACCATGAGCAACACTACTTATATTAACGCTGATACTATTGTTGCTTTTTTCAAACAACTCAAAGAACATTATAGTGATTTACCTTTAAAGATTATTTTAGATAACGCACGGTATCAACATTGTAAATATGTTGAAGAACAGGCAAAGAATTTAGGGATAACTCTTTTGTTCCTGCCACCCTATTCTCCTAATCTGAATATCATCGAACGCCTTTGGAAGTTTACCAAAAAAGAAATCTTATATGCAAAATATTATGATACACCGGTTAAATTTCATCAGGCAATCACAGGGTTTTTTCAAATAGTAAACCAAAAACACAAGGAAGAATTAAAAAATCTCTTGACCTTGACCTTGAAATTTCAACTTTTTAATAATAATGATGCGGAAATTTATGCCGTGTAAAGTATAACTCATGAGTGATATTAGAGCCCGAAGGAATCAGCTCCCGCAGGGACGACTAAAAATTAATCATAAATTAATTCATGGGACTATGGAAATTATTCGGAATTTTCGGCCTGCTTTTTGTGATTTTATCCCTCATAAATATTTCGTGATGCCCCAAGATAAAATAGTTTCAACACCTCTACACAGAGCCATGTGACAAAATAATTTTTACCAGATTATTACTACTGTACTTTGATTCAGTTATACAATCTTCCGGCACAAATACAAATCATTCGTAAATTTGCGTCTAAATAAAAACGTTATGAACCTTAAAGAATTTCAGGCCGCAATTTTACAGGGTATTCCCGACAAATTACCGGAATCCAAAGCCTATGATAAGAGTATCAGCCATGCTCCCATACGGAAAGATATTTTGACAACGGAAGAAAAGCGGCTGGCGCTGAAAAATGCACTTCGCTATTTTCCAAAGAAATTTCATCAGACACTGGCTCCCGAATTTGCCGAAGAGCTTAAAAAACAGGGCCGTATCTACATGTACCGGTTTCGCCCGAATTATAAAATGTATGCTCGTCCCATCGACCAATATCCGCACAAAAGCCAACAGGCCGCAGCCATCATGCTCATGATTCAGAACAATCTGAATCCGGCGGTGGCACAACATCCGCACGAATTGATTACCTACGGTGGCAACGGGTCGGTCTTTATGAACTGGGTGCAGTATCTGCTGACCATGCAGTACCTTGCCACCATGACCGACGAGCAGACGCTGACCATATATTCCGGTCATCCCATGGGACTCTTCCCTTCGCACAAAGATGCTCCTCGCGTGGTAGTCACCAACGGCATGGTCATTCCCAACTACTCAAAACAAGATGACTGGGAGCGGTTTAATGCACTTGGTGTCAGCCAATACGGGCAAATGACAGCCGGTTCATTTATGTATATCGGGCCACAGGGCATTGTGCACGGTACCACCATCACGGTGATGAACGCCGCCCGGAAAACAGCCAAAAAAGGGGACTATCCGTTTGCCGGGAAACTGTTTGTCTCCTCGGGACTGGGTGGCATGTCAGGCGCACAGCCCAAAGCCTGCGACATCGCCGGCGTGGTTTCGGTGGTAGCCGAAGTAAACCCCAAAGCAGCCCAAAAACGGCATAAACAAGGCTGGGTGGACGAAATTTTCTCCGACCTCGACAGCCTTATTCCCCGCATCCGGAAAGCCAAAACCGAAAAAGAGGTCGTTTCCTTAGCTTACGAAGGCAATGTGGTGGATCTGTGGGAAAAGTTAGACCAAGAAAACATCAGGGTGGACTTTGGTTCAGACCAAACCTCCCTGCACAATCCCTGGGCAGGCGGATATTATCCTGCTGGGCTAAGTTTTGAAGAAGCCAACCGCATGATGGTGGAAGAACCGGAAACTTTTAAAGAAAAAGTACGTGAGTCGCTGCGCCGCCAGGTGGCGGCCATCAACAACCTTACCCGAAAAGGAATGTATTTCTTCGATTATGGCAACGCCTTCCTGCTGGAAGCTTCACGTGCCGGTGCCGACATCATGGCCGAAGATGGCACAAACTTCCGCTATCATTCATACGTACAGGATATTATGGGGCCGTTATTTTTTGATTATGGTTTTGGCCCGTTCCGCTGGGTTTGTACCTCCGGCAGGCCGGAAGACCTGGCGCTCACCGACAAAATCGCCACAGACATTCTGGAAAGCATTTTAAACAATGCCCCTGAAGAAATTCAGAGTCAGCTAACCGACAACATCCAATGGATAAAAGGGGCACAACAGAACAGGCTTGTGGTGGGTTCGCAGGCCCGTATTCTTTACGCCGATGCCGAAGGCCGGATAAAAATTGCTTCGGCTTTCAACCAGGCAGTAAAGAGCGGAAGAATCTCAGCTCCTGTTGTTCTCGGGCGCGACCATCACGATGTTTCCGGAACCGATTCCCCCTTCCGGGAAACCTCCAATATTTATGACGGTTCCAAATTTACTGCCGACATGGCCATTCAAAATGTCATTGGAGATGCTTTTCGCGGAGCCACCTGGGTTTCTATTCATAACGGCGGTGGCGTAGGCTGGGGTGAAGTCATCAACGGCGGCTTCGGCATGGTACTCGATGGCAGCAAAGAGGCCCACCGTCGCCTACAGGCCATGCTTTACTGGGATGTAAACAACGGCATTACACGTCGCAGCTGGGCACGTAACAAAGGGGCCATGTTTGCTGCTAAACGTGCTATGAAACAGAATTCCAATTTGCGGATTACTTTTCCCAACCTGGCGGATGATGATTTGATTAATTCAATGTTTTAAGGATGAAATGATAGTCCAGGCGGACGCTTGAACTATATCGTTCAACATATGCAAATACTGGTCCAAGCGTCTGCTTGGGCCAGTTTTTATTTACGAACTACAAACAAATCCCAACCCCGAAAAGCAGGGAAAACAGCAGTGTGGAAAGCGCCAACCGTTTCAGAAACGGGTCAAGGAGAGCTTTATCCTGCGTATTGAAAATTTGGATTAAATCACGAATAAACAAAGGAATGGTGAGCAGAAAAAGGAAGTTCCAAATGGAATGAAAGAACAACAGGATATAAACTGTCATAAAGACCATCGCAGAAATAACAAGCAAAGCATGATAAATTCTTGCCTTGCCATAACCCAGCAGTGAAGCGATGGTATGTTTACCTGAAGCCCGGTCGTTATCCATATCACGCATATTATTCAGATTCAGCACTCCCGCACTCAAAAAGCCCATGGCCGAAGCCGGCAGCAACAACCGCCAGTGAAAATACAGGCTGTTGAGGTAGTAAGTCCCCAACACCGCCACAAGGCCAAAGAAAATAAACACAAAAATATCACCCAGCCCCTGGTAACCATAGGCATGACTTCCGGCGGTATATTTTATGGAAGCTGCAATTGCTGCAATTCCCAACGCCAAAAACAAAAGTGCTGAGAGAAAATGATTTCCAAGCGAGACATACAAAAGTCCCAGGCCCGTGACAAAGGAGAGTATTGCAAAGAGAATAATGGCCGATTTTATTTGTCGGAGAGAAATCTGACCGCTTTGCACTGCTCTTTTCGGTCCTATCCGGTTATCATTATCCGTACCTTTCAGCAAATCACCGTAATCATTAGCAAGGTTGGATAAAATTTGTAGTAACAGGGTGGTAAGCACAGCAAGGCCAAATACCTGAATATTGTAATGGCCATCTGCAAATGCCAAAAAGCTACCCACAAAAATAGCAGAAAGAGCCAAAGGCAACGTTCTTAACCGAAAGGCCTCAATCCATGCTGAAAATATTGATTGACCGGTTGTTGTCATAAATCATCGAATAATTAATTGTCTTTTAATCCATCTCCGGGAGGCTTCCCCATGTTGGCTGTAGAGCATTGTCTCTTTCCCAGGCTTAGGGAAACTTCGGATATTTATGAAAATCAGGGTCCCGTTTTTCGAGAAAAGCATTTTTCCCTTCCTGTGCTTCATCGGTCATGTAATAGAGCAGGGTAGCATTGCCGGCAAATTCCTGCAAGCCAATCTGTCCGTCGAGTTCGGCATTTAGCCCCAGCTTGATCATGCGCAATGCCATGGGGCTTCGTTTGTGCATAGTGAGGCACCATTCCACGGTTTCATCCTCCAGCTTTTCCAGCGGGACAACTTTGTTAACCATTCCCATTTCCAAAGCTTCCTGTGCCGTGTATTGTTTGTTGAGAAACCATATCTCACGGGCTTTTTTCTGTCCGACGATGCTGGCGAGATAGGAAGAACCCAGTCCGGCATCAAAACTACCTACTTTGGGGCCGGTTTGTCCGAAACGTGCATTTTCAGAGGCGATAGTCAGATCACACACCACATGCAGCACATGACCGCCGCCAATGGCAAAACCATTCACCATAGCAACTACCGGTTTGGGAATGGAACGGATTTTCCGTTGCACATCCAGCACATTCAGGCGCGGAATGCCATCTTTGCCGATGTAACCGCCTTTGCCTTTCACATTCTGATCGCCACCGGCACAGAATGCCTTGTCGCCTTCACCCGTCAGCACCACACTGTAAACGGTCATGTCTTCGCGACAGATGTCCATGGCCACTGCCATTTCTAAAGTTGTGGTCGGGGTAAATGCATTGTAATATTTTGGCCTGTTGATGGTTATCTTAGCAATATGGTTCCATCGTTCAAATTTTATTTCTTCAAAATCTCTGATTTTTTTCCATTCCCTTTTACTCATAATCTGTTTGTCTTGATCATTGCAAATGTACAAGAAATTTTTTCAGATTCATGGAGGGAGAATGGTCGCTCAATAATTCGAGGATTCGTTAATTCGATAACTTGAGGATTCGTTAATTGGTTATAGGATGGTATTCAGTGGTCAGGCCAGTCTGTAAAAGTCAGTATGCCCACACCAATGACCGATGACAAAGAGAAGATGCGAAATTCAGCGAATAACGAATTATCGAATGACCAATGGCCAATGACGAAAGTCCCATTATCCAAACTATTTTTTTATCCTGTTTTTCACCACGGTGGTAGCAGCTTTAACGGAAAAGCGGGCCAGTTGTTCCAGGACAAAAGGCAGATTATCCATGGGAATCATGCTCACCGTTTCCTTAATGGGAATGACTTTGTGCAACCGCAGGGTAGCTTTCATGATCCATTCAAGCGTAAATTCGTTCCGCATCCAGTATTTACTCTCCCCGCCCATGGCGTTCAACCATTTTACACCGCCATCCCATTTGCCTTTGCTTTTGATAAAATAGAGAGAGAAAGCACCGATAATTTTCTGAAAATTAAGTACTTCCCTGTCACGGAGCGAATCGGCAATTTTTGAGAGTGTTTTTTGATCCAGGGTGTTGTTTTTCATGGCTTTGGTAATACCTTTGGCAAAGGTTCGATGCTGTTTCAGGATTTCGTTGAATCCCATACCACAGCCATCCGGATTTAACATGCCGGAAGCACCGAAGAAGATGACGTTATTGAGGGCATATTTTTTGAGGGCTCCGGAAACGATAGTTCCGCCGAGGTCCTGAATTTTTTTGCCATTGGGATGGAGCTTTTGAATAGTCTTATCAAAAATATCTTTCAATTCGGCTGGTCTTCCCATGGTGTTGCTTCTGCCCTGAAAAATATAAATATTGGTTTCCGTTTCGGAATAGGGATGAATGCCTACGTAAGAGTTATCCGCATCGTTCAGTGGATAGTATTCGAGCACATAAGGTTTTTCCGGCTTTTCATGCCGTATCAGTCCTCCGTAAATCACCCAGGCATCGTGCCGTTTGATGAGTTTGTGTTTGGCAATAATTGTCGAACCGGAGCCCATGGCATCGACAAGCAACTGTGTAAAATATTCACCTTTACCGGTTTTCACGACCATACCATCAGGTTTGTATTCATAATCTGTGAATGTTTCCCGGCGGATGACAGCACCATTTGCTTTAGCCCGGCCAATCCACAATCGCAGTACTTTGTTATGATCCATAATCACACAATCGTCTTTCATGTAATGCGTTTGCGTTGGAGATAAAAAGCGGATTTCGTCAAAGCGGACGGCCACCGCCTCCTCAATGTTATACTTTTTTACCCGGTCGGCATAGCTGTACCACGTTGAGGAGGTGACTCCCGGTTTGTAACGTTCGATGACCAGGATTTTGAATTTCTTACTCAGCTCAACAGCAGCCGTCAAACCTGCCGGACCAGCACCGGCTATAATGATATCATATTTCTCCATTATTTCTGTCTCTCTTTCTTAATATTTTCATAACAACACCTCATTCCGGACGTAACAGCAAAAAAAGCTATCGCTTTATTGCTAATTTTCAAGCGCTTACAAAAATACCTTGTCCTGATTAGCAATCTGCAAAGAAAAGGATAATTTTCCATTTGATTAAATTCTTTCGAATTGAGGACATCATAATTCTAAAATTCATAGTTTTGCCGAAAACCTGGGAAATGATACCTACGTTATATAAATCTGCGCTCCATCCGCAAGAAGTCAGGGCCCTTTTAAAGTTAAAAAAAAAGGGTCGACAGTATGCCATTTCTAATGAATCCCTGACAGAACTGGTGTTTAAACTTGATGATGAAACTTTTTGTTACGCAGCTTTGAGCAAAGTGTCACGTTCGTTTGCCGTTGTCATTCAGCAACTTCCCGAAAACTTAAAAGATGCCGTTTGCATTTTCTACCTCGTACTTCGGGCCCTTGACACCATTGAGGACGACATGAAGCTTCCCAAAGAGGAAAAATTGGAATTACTACGCAATTTTTATCAGAAAAGTTATGACGAAAATTTCATATTGAAAAATATAGGCGACGAGGAAGATTACCGTGTGCTGCTGGAACATTATGATAAAGTGGTGCGGTTTTTTAAAAGCTTAGATGCCGGTTATCGCAATGTGATTGTGGATATTACTGAAAAAATGGGTGGCGGCATGGCTCATTTTGCTGAAAAAGAGGTGGAATCAGTGGACGATTACAATCTTTACTGCCATTATGTTGCCGGCCTTGTGGGCATCGGTTTATCCGATCTTTTTTCCGCTTCCGGACTGGAAAATCCGGACCTAAAAACGAGGCACGTTCTTTCCAATTCCATGGGGTTATTTTTGCAAAAAACCAACATCATTCGCGATTATCACGAAGACTTATCTTCAGACCGATCCTTTTGGCCCAAAGAGATATGGGAAAAATATGCAGAAGAGCTCACCTTTTTCGCCAAAAATCCCCGACATCCCAAATCGCTCGCCTGCCTGAACGAAATGGTGATAAATGCTCTTGAGCATCTGCCTGATGTAATGGATTATCTCAGACTGATAAAAAATGAAAGCATTTTTCGTTTTGCCGCTATCCCGCAGATAATGGCCATGGCTACCCTTGCCGCTGTTTTCAATAATCCGCAAGTCTTTACCGGCGTGGTAAAAATACGCAAGGGTCTTACTGCCAGGCTGATGCTTTATGATTTATCGTTGGAAGAGACTTTGAATTATTTCAAAAAATACGGCCGGGTCTTTTTACGTAAGTCACCTGCCGGCACAAAGCAGCATCAGCAGCTTCTGGAATGGTCTAAAGCGGTGAATAAAAAAATAAACAAACGATAACTGTTTCCACACCGGCCTTCTCATTAATTATACACACTGCCTTTGAGTTAAGCAGCCACTCTCGACTTTCATGTAACGCTGTACCTGAAAAACAGATTCGACACAAGCGGACGCTTGCACTATTTTAGTCTTATCCCCGCTTCAGGCGTCCACGCCTGAAGAAGTTTTACACACCACACAGTCATTTTTCGGATATCCCTATGAAAACAGGAAAAGTTTACACTTCTCCTCAGACCTTTTGACATCGCGGATATAATAATTCCGTATTCCATTGATCTCCAATATTATATTTGCTTACAACCGACTACAAACGAATGTTAAACGGAAGTAAATGGTTATTAACCGAATAACACGTCAGGTTCTGTATACTTTTGCCCTGTCGTTCTTAAACAACCTGTTGCAAACACCAAAGGAGAAATTCTTTTACTACATGCACGCAGAAACAACTTAACTTATTTTTCATTTAAATTATTACTATTATGACAACTTTAAGAAATTCAGTAACACTGATCGGACGCCTGGGCAATGACCCGGAAATGAAAACTTTTGGAGAAAATCGCCGTATGGCTCGTTTCTCCCTTGCTACCAATGATTATTATAACGACAGCGAAGGCAAACGTGTAACCGAAACCCAATGGCACAATATCGTTGCCTGGGGAAAAACTGCAGAAATCGCAGAAAAACTCCTGAACAAAGGAAAAGAAGCTGCCATCCAGGGTAAACTGGTAAACCGCTCATACGATGACAAAGAGGGCAACAAACATTACATCACCGAAGTCGTTGCCAATGAAATTCAGGTTTTTGGAAACGGTAAAGACAAATAATCCTTTGTTTTGCTGAAGACAGCACGGGGCAATGGTCGTCGGCCATTGCCCCGTGTGTTTATTAAGGAAACAGGTTATAATATTTCCGGTTTATTCTCCGGTCTGGCTTGGGTCGTTTATCCTGCCGATAAACAAAATGGCTCCAGTATATTTTTCTTTTATGGCAAACAAAAACGGCCGGTCAAAAGCAATGATATTTTGCAAGCCAGAGGTGTATTCGACTAAAACAACCGTGGCTGCCGCTGCTTCTGTTCCTTCTTCGTTTACTTCGATAAAAGTTTTCTGTTTCACCCCGGAAATATTCAGTCCTCCCTCCGGATTGATTTTTGTAAAATCAGCGGTATCCGAAAAAGCTATTCCAAGCCCCAACCGTTTGAGGTCATCTGTCATAGTACGTGCATAATCAAATTTGAATTTGGGAAGCTGTACTGTCAATTTGAAAGGTTCGCTAAATTCGGCCATCCATCGTTGCCAACTGTCTTGCGTCAGCGAATCTTCCACCTCTTGTAAAGTTTTATTCTCATTGGGAAGCAGCAAGACCATGCTGTAATTTCCCCTGCCGTAAGGAAGTTCAACCGCCGTAAACAAATTGCTGTGCAAAACAGAAACTTCGAGTTCCTGCGACATGGTCGGGACATTTTTCATCTCACCGTTGGAGAGATGGAAAGGCCTGTTTTCCGTGTTGGCTTTATCGAATTTATTACGCCAACTGCCTTTGAAATACATGGCATTAATCAGCAGTAAAACATCACTCGAATTAATTTTATTCACGATTTTTGGAATTTTGTGTTGCGTCTGCTCATCTACCCAATGGTTGATGATGTTAACGCTGTTAGGGTTGTTAAAATCAAGGGGTTGTATTTCCGCCTGATAATATTTTTTGTCGGTATTAAGAAAACTCTGTTCTACCGTAAAACCCTTTCTGTACCAAATGGAATTGGCGATTTTGAGGGTAACCTGTTTATCCACACTTGTGAGCGCCTGACACAAATTATACAGCGATTGGTTGATCTCAGTATCGGACAAACCGTTGAAATGGAACACATTTTCAAAAGCTGTTTTGGTACTGCCGGCAGCACCGTTATAGGTCATGGCCAATGCCAGCGTAGCACTCAAAGGTGAAATCATCACATTTTTGCCGGTATCTTCATTTTTCAAAACCGACTGAAACAGTTCCAATCCAAACCGGTTGTTATTTTGAATTAGTTGTTTGGTTTTGGCATTGACTGCAATAGGTTTGGGGTCAAGCGGCGGGGTAGCCGTTTTTTGGCATGAAGTGATGAGCAGGAGCATCATGCCGAGAAAGGAAAGAGTAATTTTCTTCATGGGATTTGGAATTTTGGTTACCCTAAAAAATTACAAACACCATGCCGGAAATGAGAGGCATTGGACAAAAAGCATAGGACTAAAGTCCAATGCTGTATTTTGAGTCGTCCCTACGGGACTACGATGAAGTCCCGTAGGGACGACTCAATCTTCTACCTGTGAATTTATTCATAGGCAATTTATTGCTCACCTTTCTTACATTACATAACAAATATCTTTACAAGTATCTTACAATTTCTTCCAGCGGTTTCCGCTTTTTATTCCCATGTTTGTGAAAGCCTTCCGGAGGATAACCCATGGATGCTATGCAATAAATTACCTCATTTTCTTTCAATTCGATGGCCCTGGCCAGTTTTTCATAGTCGAAAGCCGCAATCCAGCAGGTGGCCACTCCTTCATTTTCGGCTGCCAGCATCATGTGATCCATAGTGATAGTGAGGTCGGTTTCAATGAAATTGTACCCGTCTGCGGGGCGCACCCACGATTTGGTTTTGTCGCCAACGACTACTAAAATATGAGGAACCTTTAGGAACCATTCACGCGGATAACTTGCTTTAACTTCTTTCAGTTTATTATCGGAGGAAACAAGCAGGAAAGTCCAAGGCTGACGGTTCGAGGCCGAAGGAGCAAGCCTGCCAGCTTCGAGAATACGGTTTAAAACCTCTTTATCAACTTTTCTGTCAGGATCGTAACTTCTGATGGTTTCGCGGGTTTGAATGAGTTTGTAAAATTCCATAGCGTTTTGTTTCGGACAAAGATAATCGAACTTATCGAAACCCTGTAAGTCCTTACTAAGTGGTTGTTACGAAATAATCAATCCGTTTCGACTTGTTCGTTTGTATTAGGATAAATCGCTAACTAATTATTGGCTGACAGAAAACGCCAATATCTTCGTTGAGCTTATCTTCAAATCAGTCATTTACAAAAGTAAACTCCTGATTTTCAGATTGCGCTCGCCTCGACCTTGACCACTTCTGACAGCCACCTTCTAAAATAGGGATTTTTCTTGCAGACACTAATTATTTGGAGAGGTGTGTAATAAATCCCCGGGAGAAGCATGTGAAATTCCTGATAATTCTCCTTTCTGACACGGGTCAGCAACACGGAAGACAAAAAGAATGACTTCCGCATATTTTTCCTGACACCTGTGGCTCATCCACGTGCCAAAAGAGAAAGCAATCGCCATGTGGAAATAAATAATCATAATTCATTATTTTAATAAATTATATCTATGTTCTATTCAACCTGAAAGTTACTGCATGCAAGATTAGCTTTTGCTAACGGCAGCATTTTTTTTGGAAACCTTTAAGTTTTCTTTTGTATTTCTTACCGGGAACTTTTATACTTTTGCCGCTGTTAAATAATAAACAGGTTCTTAAAATTATCAATAAAGCTATATTTATGCATGCTTTGGTATTTATAAAACAAGTTCCCGATGCTTCACAGGTAAGAGTGAACTATGAAACGGGAACGCTGATTCGGGAAGGCGTTCCTGCCATCCTGAATCCTTTTGAGGCCCACGCCGTCGAAGAAGCGGTAAAATTAAGGGAAAAACACGGTGGAAAAGTAACCGTTTTAACCATGGGACCTCCGCAGGCAACGGAGGCTTTAAAAGAGTGCTTATCACGAGGAGCAGACAAGGCTTATCTATTGTCCGATCGCGTTTTTGCCGGTTCCGATACGTTAGCCACCTCTTATGCACTTTTTGAAGGCGCCAAAAAAATTATTGAGCTGGAAGGAGAAGTTGATCTTTTCTTTGCCGGCAAACAGGCCATTGACGGAGATACCGCCCAGACAGGCCCCGGTATTGCCACCCGGTTTGACGTACCTTTGGTAACCTATTTGATTAAATTAGACGACGTAAACTTTGAAAAAAAGCAGGCTGTTGCTACCAGATTAACCGAATTCGGACAGGAGACCCTGCAGGTTCCGCTCCCGGCCTTCTTTACCGTAGAAGATACTTTGAATGAACTTTCTCACTCGCCGTTGCCCTGGTTAATTAAAGCAGCTCAATCAAAAATTGAAAGATTGTCCAGCGAAAACGTTACCCTTGATAGGGAACAATGTGGTTTGAAACACTCTCCTACCAAGGTGAAAAAGGCCTTCACCCCTGAAAAAAAACAAAGGGGAGAAACCCTGTCCGGTTCTGTTGTGGAGCTGGTTCAAAAAACTTCAGATATCTTAATACCGTTTTTGAAAAAAGATTTATAGTATGGACAAAGCGATTGATTTAACCAAAATAGACCACGAATTATCCCATTATAAGAATATTTGGGTTTTTATTGAACAGACCGATGGGGTGGCCCATCAGGTATCTTTTGAACTTCTAACCAAAGCACGGGAGCTGGCAAAACAGCTTGATTGTGAGGTGGGAGCCGTTTCTATTGGGAAATCTGTTTCTCATCTTGCTAAAGAAGCTTTCAGATTTGGAGCAGATAAGTTCTACATTATTGAAAATGAAATATTTAAAGATTACCGGACTGAACCCTTCCGTAGTGCGCTTTCGCAACTGGTTATCAAATATAAACCGGAGATATTTCTTATAGGTGCTACAACACAGGGACGTGATCTTTCGGGTACAGTAGCCACAGAACTAAGAACCGGTTTAACAGCAGATACCACAAAGCAGGAAATTGATCCGACAACCGGCATGCTGATGATGACACGCCCTACCTTTGGCGGTAGTTTGATGGCTACCATCGTCTGTCCAAAGGATCGGCCGCAAATGTCAACAGTAAGGCCCGGTGTTTTTGAGGCCACCCCCGTAGAGCATCCTAAAGAAGGAGAAATAATAAGAGAAGAAACGACCTTAACAGAGGATCAGATTGTAAAAAAGATACTGAAAAAAGTTGTCTCCTCCGAAGGTAATATAAACCTTGGCTTTTATGATGTTATTGTGGCAGGTGGAAAGGGAATGGGAAACAAAGATAACTTTAATATGATAAAGGAGCTGGCAGACGTGCTTGGTGGCACATGGGCCGGTTCCCGAAAAGCCGTTGAATTAGGGTATGTGCCACAGTCACGGCAGGTGGGACAAACCGGACAAACAGTCCATTCCAAATTATACATTGCCTGTGGTATCTCGGGTGCTATCCAGCATCTGGTCGGTATGCAAACCTCCGATGTAATTATCTCTGTGAATACTGATAAAGACGCACCTGTTTTCGATGTCTCTACCTATTGTATTGTGGAAGACGCCATTAAGTTTATTCCCAGGCTGATTGCGGAATTAAAAAAACAAAAACAAACACCAGTAAAAAATGAGCAGTAAGTTAAAATATGATGTGATAGTTGTGGGGGCCGGCCCTGCAGGACTTTCAGCAGCCATTGTGCTTGCCAAAGCCGGAGTTCGTGTTATTGTTATAGAAAGAGGCCGGACTCCCGGCTCTAAAAATGTGATGGGAGGTGTCTTTTACACCGACTGCATGAAAGGTATTGTCGATGGGTTCCCCGGCGACGCCCCTGTCGAAAGGCATGTTATTGACCAAAGAATCTGGATTCTTGATGAGGGCTCTTCGGTGGGGTTTAACCATAAAAACGAATCTTTTAATAAAAAACCTTACAACTGTCATACTGTTTTCAGGGCTAAATTTGATAAATGGCTTGCCGGCGAAGCTGAAAAAGCAGGTGCTTTAATTATAAACAGTACTGTGGTTAAAGAAGCACTAATGAAAAACGGAAAGGTGATTGGTGTGAAAACAGATCGTCCTCAGGGTGATGTGTTTGCCGATTGCGTTATCGCTACCGATGGTGTGAATTCTCTGTTTGCAAAGTCATTGGGCCTCAGAAAGAAAATCAGACCAGATACCGTGGCCATTGCTGTAAAAGAGGTCATTGGTCTGGAGGAAAAGGTTATTAATGATAGGTTTAATGTGAAAAGTGGTGAAGGAGCTACCATTGAAATGACAGGAAGTTTCTTTAATGGAGAAGCCATGGCTTTTCTTTATACCAATAAAAAATCTGTATCACTCGGTGTAGGCATGGTGTTGGAGGATGTGATTAATAATAAAATCAATCCAAACGACCTCATAGAGCAATTAAAAAAG
>CAYLSW010000035.1:0-9076 GCA_964386145.1 uncultured Lentimicrobiaceae bacterium
CTGTTTTTATGAAAAAAGAGAAAAATGTATCCCGCCGGGAAGCGCTAAAGCAACTGGGGCTTGTGGCCCTTGGCGGGGCAGTGGCACCTAAAATGTTGTTTTCCCAGGTTGAACCAAAAGGAATTTCGAGCCTTATACCACACCAAAAGCCATCGAAAACAGTTTCCCCCAGCTCAGACGGCAGTAAGCCCAATATCCTCTGGATAACACTTGAAGGTGTTCCGTTGAGTGTGTTGAGCTGTTATGGGAGCAAACTGATTCAGACGCCCAATATCGACCGCATTGCCAAAGAAGGGATGCAGTTTCAGAATGCCTTCACTACCAATGCCCTGTGTGCTCCCAGCCGGGCTACCCTGCTTACCGGGAAATACGATCACCTGAATGGGATGCTGTCCAACCCCGGTGCAACAACAAACGGTGTGACACACAGCACTTTCAACCCATCCCAGCAGACCTTTCCCCGGATTATGCAACAAAACGGGTATCAGACCGGTACAGTAGGAAAATGGCACCTCGTTTCCGAGCCGGGGAAGCCGGCCAACCCGGGGATAGCCGGTTTCGACTATTTTGCCTTTAAGCGAGGAGCAGGAGGCCCTTACTACAGGCCCACAGGGTATCTTCAAAATACCAGTCTCGGTAGTCATGTAATCGTGGAAAGAGAGTATCCCGGCTATATCACAGATAATTTCACCGATTTGGCTATAAAAGGAATCAAGCAGTTCAAACAGCCGTTTATGATGATGGTACAGTACTTTAATGACCACCGGCCTTTCGACCCTCCTCATAAATACGAGCATCTGTATGATGATATCAGAATACCGGAGCCGGGTACGTTTTGGGATGATTATTCGATGAGGGCTGCCCCTGCCCGCGAAGCCCGAATGCGTATTGGATATATGCCCGATTTCAACCCGCCCGAAGATATGACGGAACGCCAGCGTCAGCAGTGGAACTACCAGAAGTTTATGGCCCATTTTCTGGGAACCCTGAAATCACTGGATGAAAATGTTGGCCGTTTATTGGATTTTCTTGATGAATCAGGACTCTCTGACAATACTATTGTTGCCATAACCAGCGATCACGGTTTCTTCATGGGAGATCACGGCTGGTTTGACAAACGGTTTATGTATGAGCCTGCAATTCGGGTGCCGTGGCTGGTACGTTATCCAGGGGTGGTAAAACCGGGAAGCACAAGCGAGGCCATGAACGTTAATATTGATAACGCACCGACTATCCTTGACTTGGCAGGCCTGAAAATACCATCCGACATGCAGGGGATGAGCCTGGTTCCAATTATGAAAGGTACCCCGCCGAAGTCGTGGCGCGAAGCATTTTACTATCACTATTACGAATTTGCACCTCCCCACTGGGTGGTTCCTCATTATGGGGTACGAACCGATCGGTACAAATTGATTAGCTATTACACCATCAACGAATGGGAATTATTCGATCTGAAAAAAGACCCGGATGAGATGGAAAGCCTGTTTGAGTGGAGCGGCTACAAAGTGCATCCGGAGTATGAATCAGTAGCACAGGATTTGGTCAGGAAGTTGAAACAGTTGCGTAAACAGTATAAGGATACAACCGGTAAACCGGTTAAATTCTGGTCAACTAAGAGTTATGATTAGGCTGATGATATGAAACGCCCATGATCCCGCTTAAAGCGGGATCATACAGCGGAATGATTATAGAATATAAACTCCGTAGGAGTTCAATGTTATTAGACCCGTACGAAGTGCGGGGTAAAATGAAAAAGCGATAATCGTTTTGGCACAATTTTCGATGGCGAAGCCGAAAATCGTGACAAAACATAAATAACAGGCAATCAATAATATATGAAATTATAAACAGGTGAAAGAAGTTGATAATACCTGCGGACTGCGGACGCAATAGCGATTGTGCAGATATCGGGGAATCGTATAAAGATAAAGCCGTAGAAGATACGGTACTTTACCCCGATGGCACCACAGTTAGTTCAGAGACCGGTGTGCAATAGATTTATTGTAAAAATGGAAGCATGAAAACAGTAGTCAATCATTACCAAATCCCGTACGTCACGGTTACGAAGCCCATCGGGGCCATTTGTAATCTGAATTGTGAGTATTGTTTTTATCTGAGAAAACAGGAATTGTATCCGGAGAAAAAGAACCCCGATTTTCGTATGGGTGAAGCGGTGCTGGAAGAGTATATCCGGCAATACATGAGCAAACCTGACCAGCAGATAAGCTTTGTCTGGCAAGGTGGTGAGCCGACTCTGTTGGGACTGGATTTCTTCAGGAAAATAATCCGCATTCAGAACCGGTTTAACACAAAAGGGAAGATCGTTAACAATGCACTTCAAACCAATGCAGTAAACTTAAACGATCAATGGGCTCGTTTTCTGAAGAAGCATCATTTTCTCGTCGGTGTCAGTTTAGACGGTCCGGAGCATCTTCACAACAAATACCGGGTTTATAATAGCGGTAAAGGTACTTTTAAAGATGTGATGAAGGGAATTGCCTGCCTGCGAAAGTATAATGTTGACTATAATATCCTGTGTAGTGTCAATCGGATTAACGCTGACCATCCCATGGAGATGTATGAATTTTTGAAGAATAAAAGTGGCACTAATTATTGGCAGTTTATTCCGATTGTTGACCCTTTGGGCTCATCAGATTCAAAAGTGGCGGACTATTCGGTTTTACCCGAACAATACGGAAACTTTCTTGTAAAAATATTCAATCATTGGATGCGTCATGATATTGGGAGAATCTCAGTCCGGATTTTTGATGTTGTTTTTAACCAATTTATGGGATTGCCCTCCGGGTTATGCCTGTTCGATGAAACTTGTGGAACAGCCCTGGCTTTGGAGCATAATGGTGATTTTTACAGCTGTGATCATTATGTGGACAGGGAACATTTTCTGGGAAACATAATGGAACTACCTATGCAGGAGATGGTCAATGTGGAGCAACAGCACTTATTCGGACAAGATAAAAAAACCTCGCTGCCGGCTTATTGTCAGCAATGCCCGGTGAAAGTATTTTGCAATGGAGGTTGTCCGAAAAATCGATTTATCAATACACCTGGTGGAGAAGCGGGACTGAACTATCTTTGCAAGGGATACAGGCAGTTTTTTACGTATGTGATGCCCTATATGCAATACTTGTCGGAGCAGTTCCGACTCGGAACGCCTTTTGCACAAATCATGCAGTACTTTAATAAAGTAAATGCCGATATTCATATTACAGAACGTATTAATAATTAATTAATCATGAAAAAACTTAATAAAAATAAAAGGTACAGGGTTGTCTTTGATATCGTTGTACCACTGATTCTGATTGGCACAATGGTATTGGCAAATGGGTCAATATTTGCGCAAAGTAATGGAAACAAGGGAATTGTGGATAATTCTATTAAAAAGCCCAATATCGTTATTATAAATATGGATGACATGGGCTATGGCGATTTGGACAGTTATGGCGCTATTGGTTATAAAACGCCAAACCTTGATAAGTTGGAAGACAGAGGTATGCGGTTTACCAATTTTTATGCTGTCGAACCTACCTGTACATCTTCCCGCGTTGGCCTTTTAACCGGGACCTATCCTAATAGAATAGGCCTTGGTGGCATGGCTTTATTTCCACATTCGGAAACCGGCGGTGAATTTTTTTCTAAAAAAGGACCTCACAATGGAATCGGAATCAACAAAGAAGATGAAACCATTGGAGAAATGCTCAGGAAAAAAGGATATGCGACCGGGATAATTGGAAAATGGGGACTTGGAGACAACTATAAATTTCTACCCCTGCAACATGGTTTTGATTATTATTACGGTATTCCTTATTCCAATGATATGTGGCCGGTAAATTATGATGGTACCCCGATAACCGACACCAATAATCGAAAATCAAAATTTCCACCCCTCCCCATCATCGAAGGAAACAAAATCGTACGCTATGTACGAAATCTAAAACAAATGGGTATGGTAACCACCTGGTACACCCAAAAAGCGATAAATTTTATAAATAAGAATAAGGACAGGCCCTTTTTATTATATCTGGCACAAACCATGGTGCATGTGCCGATAGCCGTGTCACCGGCATTTAAAGGCAAAAGCCATCAGGGTTTGTATGGCGATGTGATGATGTATATAGACTGGTCCATAGGCCAGGTGATCAAGACACTTAAAGATGATGGGCTGGCAAAGAATACACTTATCATTTTCACCAGTGATAATGGCCCCTGGCTGAATTTCGGTAATCATGCCGGGTCGGCAGGCGGATTACGCGAAGGCAAAGCCACTACTTTTGAAGGGGGAATGAAAGAGCCGACAATATTTGTCTGGCCCGGCGTAATTCCCGCCGGTACCATTTGCAATAAACTTGCCGCTAACATAGATATTTTGCCTACACTTGCCGCTATCACCGGAGCGCCGTTGCCCAAATTAAAGATTGATGGTGTCAATATTTTTCCATTGCTAAAAGGTGAGCCTGATGCAAACCCGCGTCATATTCTGTATTATTACTATCACAGGGATGATCTCATGGCTGTACGTGCAGGTCATTGGAAACTGGTATTTCCTCACAGGTACATCTCTTATGAAGATGTTTTGCCGGGAGAAAACGGATTTCCCGGTAGATATAATCATAAAACAACCGGCCTGGCTTTGTATAACTTAAGACGAGATCCCGGCGAACATTATGATGTACAAGCACTGCATCCGGATATTGTAAAAAAAATAGAGGCAATTGCTGATAAAGCACGGGAAGATTTGGGTGATAACCTCACGGTGGTGAAAGGTAAAAACAGACGCTCTCCGGGAAGGATAATCAGAGATAAATAGTGGCTGCCAGAAAGCGCAATCTCTTTCCCGCTACAAATCGGGACAAGCTGCGGAGCTTATCTTCAAATCAGTCATTTACAAAAGTAAACTCCTGATTTTCAGATTGCGCTCGCCTTGACTTTGACGACTTCTGACAACCACCTTCCTAAAATAGGGAGTTTTCTTGCTGACACTAAATAATACGTAATGATGGAAAATGGTATTAAAAAAAATTAAACGATAATTAACAATGGAAAAACTTAATAATAAGAAAAGGGGCAAGGTTGTCTTTGATATCGTTGTACTGCTGATTCTGATCGGCACAATGGTATTGACAAATGGGCCAATATTTGCGCAAAGCAATGGAAACAAGGGTGCTGCGGATAATTCTTTTAAAAAGCCCAATATCGTTATTATAAATATGGATGACATGGGCTATGGCGATTTGGACAGTTATGGCGCTATTGGTTATAAAACGCCAAACCTTGATAAGTTAGAAGACAGAGGTATGCGGTTTACCAATTTTTATGCTGTCCAGCCTATCTGCACATCTTCCCGTGTTGGTCTTCTAACGGGAATTTATCCTAATCGTATTGGCCTTGGAGGATTAGCCTTATCTCCACATTCTGAAATCGGCAAAGATTTTTTTTCTAAAACCGGGCCACACAACGGAATTGGAATCAACAAGGAAGACGAAACCATCGGAGGTATGCTCAGGAAGATAGGATATGTGACAGGGATAATTGGAAAATGGGGGCTGGGAGACAACTATAAATTTCTACCCCTTCAACATGGTTTTGATTATTATTACGGGATTCCTTATTCCAATGACATGTGGCCGGTAAATTATGACGGAACTCCTGTAACCAATCCCAATAGTTTCTTGTACAGAGAGCCTCCGCTTCCTATCATTGAAGGGAATAAAATTGTACGTTATGTGCGAAATCTAAAACAGATGGGAATGGTGACCACCTGGTACACGCAAAAAGCAATAAGCTTTATAAATAAGAATAAGGACAAACCGTTTCTACTGTATATTGCGCATACAATGGTACATGTGCCAATAGCTGTGTCACCGGCATTTAAAGGCAAAAGCCATCAGGGTTTGTATGGCGATGTGATGATGTATATAGATTGGTCCATAGGTCAGGTAATCAAGACACTTAAAGAGGATGGGTTAGAAAAGAACACACTTATCATTTTCACCAGTGATAATGGTCCCTGGCTGAATTTTGGCAATCATGCCGGGTCGGCAGGCGGATTACGCGAAGGTAAAACAACTACTTTTGAAGGAGGAATGAAAGAACCGACAATATTTGTCTGGCCCGGCGTAATTCCCGCCGGTACTATTTGTAATAAGCTTGCCGTTAACATAGATATTTTGCCTACACTTGCCGCTATCACAGGAGCTCCTTTGCCCAAATTAAAAATAGATGGTATCAATATTCTTTCTTTACTCAAAGGTGAGCCTAATGCAAATCCGCGTAAAGTTTTATATTATTACTTTCACAGAAATGACTTAATGGCTGTACGTGCAGGCCGGTGGAAGCTTATATTTCCACACAGATACAGGTCGTATGAAGGAGTTTTGCCGGGTGAAAACGGATTTCCAGGAAAAAGGAACCCTAAGACAACCGGCCTGGCCTTATATAACTTAAGGCGCGATCCCGGCGAACATTATGATGTAAAAGCACTGCATCCGGATATAGTAAAAGAAATAGAAGCAATTGCTAATAAAGCGCGGGAAGATTTAGGTGATAATCTCACGGGGGTGAAAGGTAAAAACAGACGTCCTCCGGGAAGGATAATCAGAGATAAATAATTTACGGATAAATGGCGCCGGATTATTAAAAAAATGGAATTAATGTCGATAAAAAAGAAGCTGCCGAAATATGTTCTTTTTCTTTTTAAAAGCAGCCTTATACTTGGTCTGATAATTATTGCTTATGGATGCAACAACTCCGACAAAAGTAAACCTTCGCACGGAAATTCTGAAATATCGTATGAAAATATAAAAAATTCAAATCAGGACTTTGTCGGAGCAAAGAGCTGTAAAGCGTGCCATAAAAAGGAGTATGGAGAATGGGAGAAATCCGACCATTTCCATGCTATGGCTGCTGCCAATGCAAAGAATGTACGCGGAAATTTCAATAACATCATTTTCAGGCATAAAGGAATAACTTACAGGTTTTATAAAAATGACGAAAACTATATGGTTCGCACGATGGGTCCTGATGGGAAATACCATGCGTATCAAATTGTTTATACGTTTGGATGGACCCCGTTACAACAGTATCTCGTCCGGTTTCCCGGAGGAAAATATCAGGCTTTGACAATAGCCTGGGATACAAAAAAGAACCGGTGGTTTTCTTTGTATCCTCACCTGAAAATTAAAACCGGTGACTTTTTATTTTGGACCAAGGGTGCAATGAATTGGAATACGATGTGCGCTGATTGTCATTCTACAAATCTGCATCAAAATTATGTTGCAAAATCAGATTCTTTTCACACAGCCTGGTCAGGCATTAATGTAAGTTGCGAGGCCTGCCACGGCCCCGGAACACGACATGTGGACTATATTAGCTCGTTACACGGTAATAAGCCTGACTTGAAAATTGTTCGACAAAGTTTAAAAATGACACCGGGAATATCTCCCCATAAACTTGTGGATGAATGTGCACGCTGTCATTCGCGCAGGGAACAGATCACCAAAGCGTACAATTTCAAGGGGACTTTTTTGGACCATTATAACCCTGATTTACCTCATCCGCCGAATTATTATGCCGATGGCCAAATCAAAAGTGAAGATTATGTTTATGGTTCGTTTGTACAGAGCAAGATGTATCATGTCGGAATTGCATGCACCAACTGCCATGATTCCCACACTTACCGTTTGATTGCGGCGGGTAATAAATTGTGTATCAGATGTCATTCCAAACGCCTGTTTAATTCGGCAGTTCATACACATCACAAAATGAACACGCCGGCGGCTAAATGTGTGAATTGTCATATGACGGGGAAAGACTACATGCAGGTAGATTTCAGAAGAGACCACAGTTTCCGCATACCGAGACCGGATATTAGCGTAAAATATGGGACTCCCAATGCCTGCAATGCCTGCCACAGCGATAAAAGTGCAAAATGGGCAGCCCTCGCCATAAAAAAGTGGTATGGCAATCCGGGTTTAAAGGATAACTTCTTCAATTTTACACAGATTCTTGCGAAAGCTTCAAAAGAGGGGCCGAACGCTGAACCTGAATTATTACAACTGGTAAAAGATACGGCACAGCCAGTTATTGCAAGAGCAACTGCAATCTGGTATCTGAGTCAATTCCCGGATAAACAGTCGGTGAATGTGATAAGAAACGCCTTACATTCAGAGGAAGGTCTTATTCGAATAAGTGCTGTTAAAGCGCTCTCTAATCTGAGCCCATCGGTCAGGGACCCGATGCTGAAACCTGTGATTATGGATTCTGTCCGTGCCGTTCGGATAGCCGCTGCAAGGGGACTTGCCGATTTACGGAAATCCGATTTTTCGGTTACCGAACGGTCAGCTTACGATAAAGTAAACAAAGAATTGGAAGAGAGTTTCGAGGTAACACAATATTTTCCGGCCGGGCAATTTAATCAGGGAGAATATTACGAAAGAAAAAAGATGTGGAATAAAGCTGTTACAGCTTATCAAAAAGCAATAGCCAAAAACCCGCGTTTTAATGAAGCACGTTTAAATCTTGCCGATTTATATAATCAACTCGGACAAAATGATAAAGCGGGAAAACTTCTAAAAACGGTAATCAGACAAGAACCGGATTTTGGCCCCGTTTACTATTCACTGGCATTATTAACAGCACAGGAGGGTAAACTGAAGGAGTCTCTTAACTATTTTAATAAAGCTACGAAACGAATGCCCGACAATGCCCGGGTTTTTTACAACCAGGCCATTGTACTACAAAAATTAAAGCAATACAAATACTCGGAAGTTAAGTACCTGCGAGCAATAAATTTAGACCCTGATAATACAGATTATCAGTATGGTATCATTACGCTATACTTACAGCAAAATGATTTCAAAAAGGCTTTGCCTCACGCAAAAAAACTGATTGAATTACAGCCTGACAACAGGGCATATCAAAGGCTTATTCGGGTAATTATACTTAAAGCTGGATAAAACCTCATCCGAAAAAAATACAGGCGGATGTTTCTTATTTTTGCCGCCTTAAAACAAAAGTATGGATCCGTCAGGTATCAGAATAGAAGATTTTAATTATCCGC
>CAYLSW010000035.1:9176-13917 GCA_964386145.1 uncultured Lentimicrobiaceae bacterium
TAAAACAAAAGTATGGATCCGTCAGGTATCAGAATAGAAGATTTTAATTATCCGCTGTCCGACGAACGTATTGCCAAATATCCACTGGCACAACGTGACCGGTCGAAACTACTATATTTGAACAAAAACCGGATAACAGAGAAGAAATTTTCTGAAATTCCTGATTTATTGCCTGATAATGCGCTTTTGCTTTTTAACGAAACACGTGTTATTCAGGCCCGCCTGCTGTTTGGGAAACCCACTGGTGCACGCATTGAAATTTTTTGTCTTGAACCGGTGGAGCCCGTGAGTGATTTTCAGCTTGCTTTTCAGCAAAAGCCGCCGGTGGTTTGGAAATGTCTCGTGGGAAATGCCCGGCGCTGGCAAAATGGTCGCCTTGAAACCAAATTTCTGATAAAAAATCGTGAAGTGTGTCTTTTTGCCGAGATGAAAGAAAAACTGGCGGATACCTTTCTTATCTCCTTCTCCTGGGAACCGGAAAACATCTCTTTTGCCGATATTCTGGAATCTTCCGGGCTTACCCCGCTGCCTCCTTATCTGCATCGCGAAGCGGAAGAATCTGACAAAACCAGGTACCAAACCGTTTATGCCCGCCTCAACGGTTCTGTGGCAGCGCCCACGGCCGGATTGCATTTTACAGAAACCATCCTGCATCAATTGGATAAAAAAGGTATTGACAGGGATAAGCTCATTCTGCATGTGGGAGCCGGGACTTTTAAGCCCGTATCCACAGAGACTATTGGCGAACACGAAATGCACACCGAGCAGATACAGGTTAACATCGAAACACTCAAACATCTCTCCCGGGCCGGTGATAAATTGATAATCCCCGTAGGTACCACTTCCATGCGGTTGCTGGAAAGTTTGTTTTGGATGGCCTTGCGTATCCGTATGGAAAAAACACCTTTTTTTCATGTCTCACAGTGGGACCCCTATCAGTTGAAAGTGCCGGCAGGTTTCTCTGCCTCGCAGGCGTTGGAAATTCTTATCTCAAAATTGGAAGCAGAGAAAACAACCCTGTTGAAAGGTGAGACCCGGCTTATGATTGTTCCCGGATATCAATTTCGTTTTGCCCGGGGACTCATCACCAATTTTCATCAGCCTGAAAGCACGCTGCTGTTGCTCGTTTCTGCACTTGTTGGCGACAAATGGAAAGAAGCTTACGATTTTGCTCTGAAAAACAATTTCAGGTTTCTGAGCTATGGCGACAGTTGTCTTTTTCTGCCATAGACACCTCTGCCATCCGGTCGCTCGTTTGCATGTGCAATCCAATGGCTTGGGGAAGGGTTATAAATGTGGATGACCTCATTCAAATATCCGGTAAAGATTATAACCGATTGATTATTAGACAGAATTGTCAAACTGTGTAAAAAACCTGTTATTATTCAGGTCTTTGCGTCTATTTTGCTCTGTGGGAAAAAATTGACAGCATAATGTTATTGGATTTTGAAAAAATTTTGTCAACCACACATTCGGTTGTATGATAGGGTATTACATCTATTTAGTGAATAACTAACAGTTGGAAATATTGAAAAAACCGGATAAAAAATTGGGTTTATGAAAATTCCACTCTATTTTTGGTGTGATATTCATTTCAAAAACAATTAACCTATGAAAAAAATTACCCGTGATGCACAAAAGTTCATCGATTTGAAGGAATTTATTCTGAATGTAAAGTCTTATGAGGAAGCGGTTGCCGGTTTCAAATGGCCACGAATTACCAAGTTTAACTGGGCGCTGGATTATTTCGATGTCATTGCCGAAGGGAACTTTAAACCGGCACTAATTTTTGCCGATGTTAATGGTAAGGAGGAAAGCGTTACCTACGATGAGATGATGAAGCGGTCGAACCAGGTGGCTAATTTTCTCAACGATATGGGTCTTGAAAAAGGCGACCGTGTCATGCTGATGATGGATACTTCCGTAGAAATTTATGAACTGTTTTTGGGTATTATGAAAGCCGGAGGTGCCATCATTCCTGCTTCCACACTGCTTTCCCCTGCCGATGTTGCAGACAGGATTGTCCGGGGAGATGTAAAATATGTAATTGCCCATCAACAATATCATCATCGTGTGGATGAGGCCGGAGAAGCTTTGTTCAGGCTCAAAGGGCTTATCTGTGTGAAATCTCCCGTAGAAAAGTGTTTTTGCGAAAGTAGGGAGAATGTTCCCTGTTGGGTAGATTATAATGAATACCGGAACTACGATGAAACTTTTGAGACAAATTTTATTACTTTTTCATCCGATATTTTGTTTTTGTTTTTCACCTCCGGCACTACTTCAAAACCAAAACTGGTGATGCATCCGCACCATTATCCTGTCGGCCACCTGACCACCATGTACTGGCTCAACCTGAAACCCGATGATGTACATTACAACATCAGTTCACCGGGCTGGGCCAAATTTCTGTGGAGTAGTTTTATCGCTCCCTGGAACGCCGGCTGTACAGCTTTTACGCTGAAATATGACCAGTTTGATCCTGATAAAGTACTGGATGCCATGGAGAAATATAAAATTACCAGTCTTTGTGCCCCGTTGAGTGTCTGGAAGCTTTTCGGCAGCAGAGATTTTTCCAAATACAATTTCTCATTGAAAAAAATGGTCAGTGCCGGGGAACCTGTCAATCCTGAAATAAGTAAGATGGCGAAAGACCTCACCGGTATTGAGTTGCGTGAGGGGTACGGCCAAACCGAAACAACAGCCATGATCGGAACTTTCCCCGGAATGAAACCCAAACCCGGCTCCATTGGAAAAGTTGCACCCGGATATGAAGTGAAAATTCTTAATGCCCGGCTTGATGAAGTAGCACCCGGAGAAGATGGCCAGATTTGTTGCTCCATTTACCCCGTAAAACCCATGGGGCTGCTGACAGCTTACGAAGACCCGCAACGCAACAAAGACATTTTTAAAGGCGGATGGTACCTTACCGGTGATACAGCTTATATGGATAAAGAGGGGTTTGTTCACTTCGTAGGCCGTGTGGACGATGTATTCAAAAGCCTCGACTATCGCATCAGCCCGTTTGAGGTGGAAAGTGAAATTATTGAAAATCAGGCCGTGCTGGAGGTTGGTATTATTCCTACGGTGGACCAAAAAGACCGTATCGTCCCCAAAGCATTCATTGTTTTGAATCAGGAATATACCCCCAACCGCAAGATGGCGCTGGAGATTTTCCGCTTTATCCGTGACCATATGGCTCCTTACAAACGTCCCCGCTCCATTGAATTTATGGATGAGTTTCCGAAGACCATCAGCTCAAAAGTCATGCGGAAGGATCTGCGTGCTTACGATGTGGAACTGAGAAAAGAAGGGAAAACAGGTCGGTATGAGTTCTTTGAATTGAGTTTTGCCAAAGAGCTGAATCTGAGAAAAAAGAAATAATTTATTCGTGAAACTCATATTTCCATCTCGTCCGCGTTTGCAACACGGATGTTTTTATCTCTGGCATTTTTATACTGATGCCGCTTGAATTTACATTTCATAATTCAAGTATAGCCGAACCATACCGAACGCGTGGCAGGATGATGCGTTATCAAACCGAGCTTCTGGCGCAGAGATGAAGTACAGCTTAGTTTCCTTCTGTTTTCTTCCCGTTATAAGCAGGAAAACAATAAATTTGCTTTTTCATTTTGAAATATGGACATCCACAGGGAAGATATTACCGGAATCATACTCGCCGGCGGCAGAAGCAGCCGCCTGGGAAAAGAAAAAGGGCTGTGCACCTTAAAAGGGAAAAGCCTGGTCTCATATGCTGTGGGGATATTGAAACCGCTTTGTGGTAATCTTATGATTTCGGCCAACCGGTTTCCGGAAAAGTATGCAGCATTCGGATTTCCTGTTATCCCCGATCAGGTTAAAGACATTGGTCCCATGGGCGGCATCTGTTCTTGTCTGAAAAAGTCGAGTACACAGCACAACCTCCTTCTTTCGTGCGACACCCCTTTTGTGAATACGGATGTCTTTCGCCTTTTGTTGAAAGAAGTAAATAATTTTCAGGTAGTTTGTCCGGCGAACGAAGCCTTTCGTCCGGAACCTTTAAGCGCTTACTACAACACCAACGTGCTCGGTGACCTGGAAGAGGCCATTCGGAAAAAAGAATACAAGATGATGCGATTTTTTAAGCAAATCCGCTTTAAGTCGGTGAAAATCGACCGGAACCTCTCCTTTTTCAACGATTATCTTTTTTTAAACCTCAATACACCTGAGGATTTGGAAAAAGCAGAGGGGCTAACGCTTTGAGACGGAGGCCAAACCTTGTCTGCGTTTGCCATGCGGATGTTTTTATCACTGGCGTTTTTATACTGAGGCTGGTTAAAGTTGCATTTCGAAAATCAAAAATAGCCGAACCAAGCCGAACGCATGGCAGGATTATGCCGCTCTCATTTTTGCGTTTTACAATAGAAGTGGTATAGATACATCCGCGTTGCAAACGCGGATGTGTTTCGGTATGTGACAACTGTCTCACCTTGATGGCAATCTCCCCTGGATCCCCCTTTTCACCTCATTCCTGTAGAGGCACCCCCAATTTTTTTTGTTTTGAAGCTAAATTGATACCGAATACCTGGTTCAAACGTTTGCGTTAACCTGTGCGTATATTATAATTTTACCCTCAACCGAGCATGAAATCCCGTGAATTAGTTGCATCCGAAGAAGATATTTGTTATTTTTGAAGCTTATAATGTTAAAAATGAAAAATATTTAATTTTATCAATAACTAAAAACTTAAAATTATGAAAAAATT
>CAYLSW010000036.1:0-13388 GCA_964386145.1 uncultured Lentimicrobiaceae bacterium
AATAAATATGTTTGCAAAGCAAACTCCACTTAATACCTCGATGGCTCTGCCTCGAAGTAGTTTATTCTGATGATTTGGAACATTGTGTTTCTCAAAAGTTATTCGTAGCGCAGCGATTCGATGGGATCGGTACGGGCGGCTTTATTGGCTGGAATTATTCCGGAAACAAGGGCCACGATAAAAGTCAGCAGAACACCGCCGAAGACCCACTCCCAGGGAATGATAAAAGTACTACCGGTAATAATAGAGATAATATTGCCCATAATAACACCGGCTACAATGCCGAGGACACCACCTATCTGGGCAATAACTATGGCCTCAAACAAAAACTGGTTTCGAATAGTTCGCCGGCGTGCACCGATAGCTTTGCGGATACCAATTTCCCGCGTTCGTTCGGTCACTGACACTAACATAATATTCATCAGTCCGATGGCTGCACCAAACAACGTTATCAGCCCTATGATAGTGGCCCCGATGGTAATATTTCCGGTAAGGCCAATAAGCATATTGGCAATGTTATCACTTTTCACAATAGAAAACGAGTCCTCCTGACCCAGGCGATCTTTGCGTATTTGCCTGAATAAACCGGTTGCCTCTCCGATACCAGCATCTATTTGGCTGGGATGGCTCACCATAATACTTACAGTATAATTCATATCAGGCCGGGAGAAATACTGGCGTACATTGTTCAGCGGCAGGAAACAGGCCCGGTCGCCGGTAAAACCCAAACTGGAACCTTTCTCCTGTAAAGTTCCGATTACCCGATACATACCAGGTCCAATGGAGATGATTTTCCCAATAGGGTTTTCTTTGTGTTTAAAAAGTTTCTTCACCACTTCGCTACCGAGAACAACCAGATGGTCGCCATCTACTACTTCAGAGGGCTGAAAATTCCGGCCTCTTGCTATTTTCAAACCGGCAGTAGCCAGGTAGTTTTCATCCACACCTGTCACGCGAACATTGGGATCTGTTTTTTGTGATTTGTATTTCACCGTGGCAGTTCCTGTTCCCACAATACTCACGGAGGTGACGGCAGGAAAATCATAACGGCTCTTAAATGCTTCAGCTTCCCGGTAAGTTATAATTGAATAAGCCTCTGCTCTGGTATGGTGACGACCAATTCGCACACGCAGGGAGCGGTTTCGAATATTGAATGTATTAGAACCCATCATAGCAAAATTCTGTGTCAGATAATACTCAACCGCATCGATAGCTGTCAGTATCCCCACCAAAGCCATAATACCAAAAGCAATAATGGCAACGGTAAGGATAGTCCGTACCAGATGGCTCTTAATGGAATTGAGGGAAATACGAATGTTTTCCCGAACAAGCTTTAAATTACTCAATTTAGTCTTCTTTTTTACCAAAAGCCAGATCACCGGCATCACCAAGGCCAGGCACAATAAAGGCTTTGGCTGTCAGTTCGTCGTCAATAACTCCTGTCCATATTTTTATTTTATGTTTTGAAAATGTCTTTTTCAGAAATTCGATACCTTCATTACTTGCCAGCACCGACACAATGTGTATCTCTTTAGGTGTTCCCTTCTCCAGCAACCCTTTTATAGCTGCCACCAGCGAACCTCCCGTAGCCAGCATGGGATCGCTTATTATCAAAATCTGCGACTCCGTGCCGGGCGAAGAAATGTATTCCAGTTTTATAACAAAATCTTCGTCAGCATCATATTTACGGTAGGCCGAGACAAAAGCATTGTCGGCATGGTCGAAGAAATTCAGCATTCCCTGATGCAAAGGTATACCAGACCGTAAAATAGTTGCCAACAGTGGCTGCTGCTGTATTACCTGCATGTGGGCCGTCCCCAAAGGCGTAATGATATCCTTCTTTTCATAAGGCAGTTCTTTACTGATTTCATAAGCAAAGATTTCACCCATGCGTTCCAGATTCCTTCTGAAACGTAGACGATCTAACTGAATTTTAATATCTCTTATTTCAGAAAGAAACTGATTGAAAACAGAGTTGATTTTTCCTAATTCCCTGACCATTGATATTAGTTTCAGACAAAGATAATGGAAAAATCTCAGTAAACAGAAAAAAATTCCTGAATACTTCGGATTTGGCCTCGCCCAACTGCCGGCCACCGGCTATTACCTTCAATATTTCCCTGCCAATGCCTGTACTAACCGATTGATGGGAAAAGGAAACCGATTGATTTCCAAACGATAATAAGATACTTCCTGAGATCCGAATCCCCGGTAAAAACGTGCCAGGTTAGAATTGTTAGAGCCTTCAAAATCAAGTACAAGCGCTGTTTCGGCATATTCTTTTATCACGGAATCCAGTAGGAAAGTCATGGCTCCGTTCCTACGGGCTTCCGGTGTGGTGGCAGAGAACAAAAATATCAGATGCAGATGGTCTTTGAGAAAAAACGCCCCTGCGCAAAGTTCATTATGATCCGTATAAACCCCGTAGATATCTCCCATACTCTTAAACATGGCTTTGAACATCAACTGATGCAGGCGTTGATAATGGACTTCATGCCAGTGTCTCACCTCGCTCCCTTTGTTTTGCCGGAACATATCAATCAGCAGGCCTGGCTCCATACCCTTTACCAGCATTAAGCCGGAAGACAGGGCGTTTTTCAAGTTTCTTTTGGTATTGGTAGCATAATGCGCCGACAATTTAGGATATCCGGAAATCAAATCCAACAGATAGTTCTTGTTGGGAACCAGTTGGTAATCTTCTGGTTGTGGATGATTGTGAATATTCAGATTGATCTGAACAAATTGATATTTCTCCGGAATTGCAGCAATGAATTTGTTGATGATGATGCTGCTAAGAATTTTGGTGGAAAATATACCGAGTTGTTGCGTAAAAAAAGGCTGAAACAGGTAAAAAATACCATACTTTTTGTTACCCGTTAGTGGCATAACACGCACATAATCATCTTCTACCAAAGCTTCCCAGTTTTCATGTACCACATCAAGATACCAGCTTAATGCATAGATATTGCCGTTGAATGCCTTTTGAATACAGCCATTCCATTTTATCTTATCTATCTCATTATGTGGCAGATATTGAATCAAAATATTATAGTTTATGGTTTTGTCACCTCTTCGAGCAGCGTTTCATAAACCCGGCGCCACCCTTTCCAGCGTTTCTCGTCACTTAGCGATTCGTTGTGCCAGAGTGAAATAAACGTGCCGTTTACCTTTTTAACCTCAGCGACAAGTTTTTTTATTTTATTGGTTGCATCCTCAGGAGTCAGGTTAAGATAATCGCGCAATGTCCCATCCATAACCGCAAAAGGATGCAGTCTCAATTTAGTTTCCACATCCAGTTCCAGATCGTAAAAGTGATAGGTATCGCAAATGCCGGCTCTGAATCCGGGTAAAGCGGCGAAGCCCATGGTATAATCATCTAAAATATCATTTTCAATCAGGTTTTGATAGGTATCGGGCAGGTTGAGCCGGAGAAAATGCTGCCTGCTGCGGGTAATATCCTTTTTCAGCAAATCTTCCAGATTTTCTAACTCCTCCTTGAGTAAATTCGGATTTTCGACAGTATTATAGCTGGGATGCAGACCTACTTTGGCATAATCGGCCAGCCATTTTACCAAACGACGGAATCTGCGGTTTCGAAAATTAATATTTTTGTCAAAACGCCCGTACATGCCAAAGAGAATAAAGTAAACAGGATGAAGATTATATTTTTTCTGGTATTCGCGTTGCAAATCGAATGTATCGAAAGGGTCTTTTATTTTTCCCATTAACACCTTGGCTCTGTTTTCTAATTCCTTAAAATTGAAGGCTTTCAGAGCTATGTAGAATCCGCCCATCGAACGAAGCCAGCCCTTTTGTGCATATGCCCAGGCGGAATCAATGTCATAAGTGGGGATAAAACTGAATCTTTTTAGGGGAAAAACAAACTCCGGATAACGCTCCAAAATAATCTGCTTAACCTCCAATACCCAAATGTTTACCATGGGTTTCTCCAAAATACCCCATCGGGAACTCATACTCAGCGGAGCGGCAAACCTTCCGTACTGGTCACGGACAAAAGGCAAATATTCTTCGTAGCGCGAAACCAGAAAAAAGATGGCTGAAAATATATCAAAAGGCAAAACCGTTTCCTCGTCAAATACCTGAAAGATGGCTTTATTACCTTTGTAATCAAGGGTATTGTATTCCAAACTGTGTACACCCCTTTCAAAAAGTAAACCGGAAGATTTGAAAAAGATATCATCGGTATGCGCCTTCATGCCATACATCATCTTGGGCTTATCGGCACTTTGAAAAGCATCCAAATCATTCGTTATTTCATAGGAAATTTTTAGCAGGTGTTCAAAAACCAGCCGAAAAACATAACGAACCCGGTTGGTAATCTTTGGCACGTATATCAGTATATCATTCATACGCGGTAAAAGTAGAAAATTTTGGGATATATTTCCCGCTTACCGATTACTCCGCATAGGAACAAACCGGTCGTCCATGGCAAAAAAGAATTTCTTCCGGTAAGGATCGTACCGCCAATAACGCTTTGTCTTGTGTGAAGCTGGTACATTTTTCCTTATAAAGGTATTCAACAAATAGTCAAACGTATAACCGGCATAAGTACGCCCGAGATTCTGAGCATAAGCATATATTTTTTTTACCGACAGACTATCAAGTTGATAGAGATATTTAATATCTCCCGAGTAAGGGGCCACAACAAAATGGCCATCAATATTATCAGTCAGCAAATTTTCGACAAACAAAATTTTTCCTGATTTTTTGGGTAGCAACGGCCCGCGTAGCGAAAACCACGAACTTACGTCCAATGCATTTAGAAATTGGTGATGGACATAAACATCATTACCATAATAGGCCGTATCAGAAAAAAAATAATATTGTTCTTCCAACTCAATTTGGGAAACACTGACCGTATAAGAATTGCTGTCTGATCTGTTTTTTGTTAACACGTGCAGCCCGTATTTTTTCAGCTCCTTGATATAACCTTTCATATAATTTCGAATAAAAACAGAATCTACAATGTACTGAATAAAATGGGAATGAGTCCAAAGAATAGAATCTTTTTCACGTTTGGTACGATAGCCTATACTATCTAAAATACCGGTCTTCAGGTTGTATTTATATAAAAACAAAGGAGGCTTTACATGGATAGAAATCTTTGAAGACTTCGCCACAAATTCCCTGGCCAGTTTTCGTTCCGACTGGCCCATGGTGAACAGAACCGACAACAACAAAATCGTTGTCAGCAGAATCCGTACGGAAAAACTTTTGGCTCGCATCGCTTAAAAATTAATAATTTGCATAAAACTAACAAAATTTGTGCCGCAATCATGCACACTGCAATTGTTTACCAAAAGCAACGTCATAATCATAAGTAGTCTTAAAATTATCCTCAGAAGTAGAAAACTTTATAAAAAAGTTTTCACAGAGATATCTGAACTTTAATGCTGTAAGATTAATTTCCACCGTTTTCCCATTTCTCCAGCCAGAAGAATCGAAACTGCCGGCTAACTTTCTATAATTTTGATAAAGACTTATTGAGGCAAACAACCGGTAAACCGGTGGAAGATTGATTGGCAAATCCTTGTCTGTCGTGCCTACCACCTCAAGAGAAACCAAATCATAATCAGGAATGCCCACCCATTTTACACCGTGAGCCACATCATAATCTTTAGTGTTTTCCATAACATTCATCTTCTGTTGACAAAGATAGGTATCTGTTGCATTTATTAATGCTTAAACGGAAAAAATTTAAGAAAGATTAAAGAGAGAGACGTTGTCAGAAAAGTTCTAACTGAATTTCATCATCTCCCGGTTTATTATCCGGTTTTTCTTCTTTCGGCGGTCTCTTTTCCTTTTCCTCAATTTTTAAAGTACCGTTTTCGTCCTGCTGTTTTACGGGTATATTTTCCACACTTTTCTCCTTCCCTGATTCGTTTTCCAAAACGGCATCCTCATCCTCCTCCTGAGGTTCGTAAGGTAAAGGGGGAAGCAGTTCTATTTTTTTCAACTCTTTATTGGTCAATCGTTTTCCTTTAGCACGATAACTTTTAACCCCGATAAAATCAGCCAGCGCCACTACTTCAGTATTCCTTTTACCACTCTCATTGATTTTCATTTCCATCTCCAGCCGTGGCTGATAATCAAGGGAATAAACAATTAGCTTTGAGCCTTTGGCTTCAGAAATAAAGAGGTATTTCCTGTCAGAGGTGGTGTTGCTGTCGATGCGAAAACGTTTAACGTAATACCTGCCCTGGGCAGCATCGAGATAGACGGCAGAGATGATTTTACGCGGGTCAAATTTCTCAATAAGCACCATCTTTTCATCAAAATGGGTAGTAAGGTCAAAACCGGTAAGTTTAAATTGACCGGTGCGCATAATGGAAAGAATCTTGTCTCCGCCTTTGAAAGCCCCGAGATATTGCCCCCTTTCTTCAGTATTCAGGCGTCTGACAGTGTCGTCATACCAAATGTCCAGCGCCCCCAGCGTAGAGATGCCATCTTCGCGCTTCACAATGTTGCGGACAGAACCCCTGCTCAGAATATTTCCATGTGTCGAGCGTCCTTTGATGGCAAGCTCCTTAAAATCAAAATCAAAATGAGTATTTCTCATTTTTGGTTTGGCACGCAGGTGAACGCGGACAACCTCCGCTTCGCCATTGGGATTAGCCGAGAAATAGATGACTTTTGAATCTTTAGTTCCGCGGGTCATATCATACACTTTATCGCGGGTAACGCCTTTGACGGCAAAACGTTTCACATAATATTTTCCCGACCGGCCATCGCGATAAACCATATTGTAAATGGTACGGTCATCGTTTTTCTTAAAGACATCGAGATACAAGATATTTTTTCCCACAAAAACCTTCGGCGCCATCTTGGTAACCAGAAAAGTACCGTCTTCACGAAAGACGATAATATCATCAATATCCGAGCAATCGGTCACATACTCATCTTTTTTTAGTCCGGTACCGGCAAAGCCTTCTTCACGATTAACATATAGTTTTTGGTTGGCAACAGCCACCATATTAGCCTGAATGATGTCGAAATTCCGGATTTCCGTTTTACGATCCCTGCCTTTTCCATATTTTTTCTTTATCTGTCTGAAATAGTTGATGGCGTAATTGATCAAATGTGAAAGATGATTTTTCACTATTACAATTTCTTCCTCAACCTTTACAATCTGTTCTTCAGCCTTAAAAGCATTATATTTGGAGATACGTTTAATTTTAATCTCGGTCAGACGCACCAAATCGTCAGGTGTAATTTCCCGGCGAAGTTTTTTCGCAAACGGCGACAGGCCTTTATCAATGGTCGAGAGCACACAATCCCAGGTCTCGCAATCCTCAATCAGGAGATAAATTCTGTTTTCAATAAAAATTTTTTCCAATGAGGCATTATGCCACTGGTCTTCCAACTCGCCAAGTCTGATTTCCAGTTCCTGTTTCAGAAGCTCAACCGTGTGGTCGGTATTGGAGCGCAAAATTTGTTTCACCGAAATAAATTGTGGCCGGCCATTTAGAATAACACAGGAATTGGGCGAAATACTCATCTCACAATTGGTGAAGGCATAAAGCGCATCTATGGTTTGGTCGGGAGAAACATTGGAAGCCAGATAAATCACAATTTCCACATGCTCGGCCGTATTATCATCTATCTTTTTGATTTTAATTTTCCCTTTGTCATTGGCTGTAACAATAGAGTCGATAAGCGAGGATGTAGTTGTATAATATGGTATTTCGGTGATGACGAGTGTTTTTTTGTCACGCTGGGATATCTTGGTACGCACCCGCACCTTTCCTCCACGAAGGCCTTCATTATATTTTGAAAAATCGGCCATTCCACCGGTGAGGAAATCTGGAAAAAGCTCAAAATCTTTTCCTTGTAGGTGGCGGATAGAAGCATCGATTAGTTCTTTGAAATTGTGCGGCAGGATTTTCGATGCCAGCCCCACGGCAATTCCCTCTACACCCTGTGCCAGCAGCAACGGGAACTTTACGGGAAGCGTAACCGGCTCTTTATTTCTTCCGTCGTAAGAGAGTTTCCAGGTCGTTGTTTTGGGATTAAAGACCACCTCTTTCGCAAAAGCTGATAAACGGGCTTCAATATAACGCGGAGCGGCAGCACTGTCGCCGGTAAGCGTATTTCCCCAGTTTCCCTGTGTGTCGATGAGAATCTCTTTCTGTCCCAACTGCACCAAAGCATCGCCGATGGAGGCATCGCCATGGGGATGGAATTGCATGGTATGACCGATGATGTTGGCTACCTTATTAAACCGTCCGTCATCAAGCCGGCTCATGGCATGCAGAATACGTCGCTGTACAGGTTTCAGACCATCCATGGCTTCCGGAACAGCACGCTCAAGAATCACATACGAAGCATAATCAAGAAACCAGTTCTCATACATTCCGTTCAGGTGCAACCGCCGGTGCTGCTCAGGTTGTTCCTGCCCGGTACTTTTGTCCTCAGGTTTCTCTTTTTCAGGTAGTTTTTGTTCTTCCAAATTGTCCATGAATCCAATTTCTCATTAAAGTTATTTGAACAATCCCTGTTTTTCGAAACGGCTGCACCTCAACAACCGGAGACGGGATTTATTTAAAGTTGCGAAGATAATAAAACAACGGTAAAGGGAAAGGGTAAATTTGTTTTCATACACATTTTACAGGCCGGTCTGTTCCAAAAAAAACCACCCCATCCCAAAGGAAGGAGTGGTGAAAATAAATAGTCTTTCAGTTATGTCTGAGTACGGTCTCAAAAGCTACCAAAAGATTCTCAGTCGCTTTTACCTTTTTAATGCTCCCACCTGAAACGGGACAGACTCTAAAGGGTAAAAGTACTACAAACCAGTGCTCCCTTTAGGATTATGGATAAGCGCTTATTTTTATTTATTACCTTTTCAGCTCGAACTTATGTTTCCAAAAGCGGAAGTACCAAATGATTAAATCACCCCCTGGTCCATCATAGCGTTGGCCACTTTGAGAAAACCGGCAATGTTGGCTCCTTTTACATAGTTCACATACCCATCATCTTCGGTGCCGTATTTAATACAGGCATCGTGGATAGAAGACATGGTCCGGTGCAGTTTGGCATCAACCTCCTCTACAGACCAGGAAAGTTTCATGGCATTCTGCGTCATTTCCAGTCCGGAAACGGCAACGCCACCGGCATTAACTGCTTTACCGGGTCCAAATGGAATTTTTTTCTCATGGAAAAGCGCAACTGCCTCAGGGGTACAACCCATATTAGAGACTTCGGCCACAATCAGCACTCCATTGTCAATCAGGTTTTTAGCATCTTCACCGTTCAGTTCATTCTGTATAGCACAAGGCAGGGCGACATCGCATTTCACTTCCCATGGATGTTTTCCTGAAACGAAAGTAGCAGACGGGAATTCTTCTGCATACGGGGCTACAATATCCTGATTGGATGCACGGAGTTCAAGCAGAAAATCAACCTTTTCACCGGAAACTCCATCCGGATCATAAATATAACCATCTGGTCCTGAAATGGTGACAATCTTACCACCCAATTCGTTAACTTTCAAAGCAACACCCCAGGCAACGTTACCAAAACCGGAAATAGCCACTGTTTTACCTTCAAAAGTTTCGTTTTGCCCGGCCAGCATCTCTTTGGTGAAATAGACAGCGCCAAAACCGGTAGCTTCGGGACGCACCAGGCTGCCGCCCCAGTTCAGTCCTTTACCTGTGAGAACACCTGCGTTTACTCTGGCCAGTTTTTTGTACATGCCATAAAGATAACCTATTTCTTTACCACCAACTCCTACGTCGCCGGCAGGGACATCTGTCTCCGGGCCGATAAGCCTCCACAATTCGAGCATGAAATTCTGGCAGAAGCGCATGATTTCATTGTCTGATTTACCTTTGGGATTGAAATCGGAGCCCCCTTTTCCGCCACCCATGGGTAATGTCGTCAGCGAGTTTTTGAAAATCTGTTCAAATCCTAAAAATTTTAAAATACTGAGATTTACACTGGGGTGAAAACGCAATCCTCCTTTGTAAGGACCAATAGCGTTGTTGAACTGAACCCGATAACCAAGGTTCATTTGGACATTGCCAACATCATCAATCCATGGCACTTTGAACATCAAAACACGGTCTGGCTCCACAAGACGTTCTACTACAGCCGCCGAATCAAATTGGGGATTTTCGTTCACTATTTCTTCAATAGATTCCAAAACTTCGCGTACAGCCTGTAAAAATTCTACTTCACCCGGATGCTTTTTCTCCAGATTATTCATAATATTGTTAAGGTTCATTTCCTTTGTCTTTAGTGATTTTTATGATATTACTGAAATCAATTTTTTTGTCCCTGATTTCGTGGCAAAATTAGATATAATCCGTGCAATTATATCAATTTTTCTCAAAGATACTGTTTTTTTAATTTGTCTGAATAAAATAAGTATGGAAACATTAAAGTACTAATTAAATGAGTCTTACAAAGCTTTCAATTATTGGCTTTTGAATTATTCGTACAGCAATTTCGGTGTATTTTGCAAAAGCCGTAAAACGAGCAGTGCGGTTTACGTAATTCACTTAACCTGATTATCTCATAAGTTTTTCGTCATGAGAAGTCAAAATACAAAGAGAAAAGGTGAGCGCATATTTTCGACTCGCAGCAGTAGCCTTAGCTATTTCGAGAATCGGAAATTGAGCATTGCCTTTCATCAAAGCAGTTTGGCTTCGCAATAGATCAATTTGCGAATTAATCAGGTTAAAACAGGAAACAGCATATAAAAAGAGCATATCGGAAAAAAGTGAGTGTAATTTGTTTAATTTTGACCTGTACAATGAAGCGATTATGATTAAGAGGGAACATTACCTCTTTATTTTACTATCCTCAGTTTTTCTACTCGGGTCGTACCGGCAACGGATAGATTATAAAGGTATTAAAGTAGCTGTTAAGAAGGTGCTGTACCAATCCATAACCGACTGGAACAGCGGAAACATCGAAGCTAGTATGCGATGCTATGTACACAGCGAATCATTGCAATTTGATGGCAACGGTGGGTGGGAACTCACCAAAAAGACGCATCCTTCCGAAGGACTTTATACCCCTCTTTTCCAAAAGATATCTCATGGCTGGCGCATTGTTTATAATCACTCCTACTCTAAAATTAGATGACATGACTTTTGCAGAGAAAATCCTGATATTTTACAGCCAACTCTCTCCAGGCAACCAATTGCCTGATGGTATTGAAGTTCTGAATCCCTATTCCCGACCGGAAACGATGGCAGCCTGTAAAGCTTTTTACTCAAAGTTTTATAACGATCACAAAAACAGGCGGGTCATTTTTGGTATTAATCCGGGAAGATTTGGAGCAGGCGTAACCGGCATTCCTTTCACCGACCCTATCCATTTGGAAAAAGATTGTGGTATTTCCAACAATCTTGATAAGAAACCCGAACTCTCCTCACAGTTTATCTACATGCTAATTAATAATATGGGTGGCGTCACCCCTTTTTACCAGCATTATTTTATCGGTGCCGTCTGTCCGCTGGGATTTATAAAAAACGGAAAGAACTTTAACTATTACGACGACAGATTGCTGGAGCGAAGTCTCAAATCTTTTATCATAAAAAGCATGGTTCGGCAAGTGACGTTGGGCGTTAGCACCAGCAAATGCTTTTGCTTTGGAAACGGGAAAAATTTTAGTTTCCTGAAGCAATTAAATGAGGAACTGAAGATTTTTGGCGAAATTATCCCTCTGCCTCATCCACGCTGGGTAATGCAATACCGCAGTAGACAACTTCAAAACTATCTTGACGAAATTAGCAGAAAACTAAGTATTTAATCTGGAATCATTTGTGGATATAACCTGCCAGTTTCCTGCCTGAATCTGTCCACAGCAAGTCAATCATAAATTATATTCAGGTAAGAATACCGCGGGCAGTTAATTTGTTTCTATGTTGATTTGTACGGGTAAGATTCAAGAAATTCTGTTCATTAATTGGAGTAGATTAGTAAACTATTCAGCATCCGTGATAAATTCAGAACATTTTGTCTAAAAGTTATTCGCTGATATATTTTCCTGTTATCATCCCGAACGCAGCCAGCCCGGTTCTTCCGGCATTCCAGCCTACCATTCTCCACTAAGTGAAATAGCTCCATCGTCGCAAGCATTCTCTTTACATCATTCATTATTGTACAATTTTATCCGGTTTTTAGTACAAATGGCAATGAGTACGGAGCCGACACGCTGAATTTCATTCAAAAGTATCGAAAACCGGGAACCGGAACAAAATTCAGGAACATCCTTTTGAGTTTTTGGAAATTAAATTACATTTGCGCCATTATTTCAATTATGTTTCAACATGCTATTATCGGACCCGGCCAGTCTTGGATGCTTTGGGCCATTCTTATCCTTACCGCCACCTTTGGTATTTGGGCCGAACTAAATACCAAATGGGGCAATAAACTTTCCGCAGTAGTCATCACCATTTTGTCCACCTTTTTGTTATCAAACCTATACATCATACCCACGCAAGCACCCACTTACGACATTGTCTGGTCTTATCTTGTCCCTTTGGCTGTTCCGCTGCTATTGTTCAAAGCCAACATCCGGCGGATTATCAAAGAAGCGGGTCCCACCCTCATAGCCTTCGGTATAGGCAGTGTCGGAACTGTCATAGGAACTTACATAGCTTTCAAAACCATCCCACTGGGTGAGGAAGGCTGGAAGCTGGCAGGTATTTTCTGTTCCACATACATAGGCGGTTCCATGAATTATGTGGCTACCTCCGAAGCGCTCCATTTACATTCGAGTGATTTGCTCACGGCAGGTGTAGCTGCTGACAACCTCGTGATGACTATCTATTTCCTGATACTGTTTGCTTTGCCAGGTGTTGGATTTTTGAAGAAACATTTTAAAAATGTTCATCAGCAAAATGCTGAAAATATGCAGGAAACAGATATTTTTGAAGAGGACAACAATGAAAACCCCAACCTGCTCGACATGGGGAAAGCTTTAAGTATTGGCCTTTTGGCTGCTGCAGTCAGTTTTTATCTGCAACACATTATCGGAATACAAGGTAGCGCCATATTGATTATTACACTACTCGTAGTTGCCGTGGCTACACTGTTTCCAAAGCAGATGAATGCCATTCGCGGGGCCGACCAGATAGGGACTTTTCTTATGCAGATATTTTTTGCCGCCATTGGCGCCAGTGCAAATATTCTGGTGGTTATGAAAGTCGGGCCCATCCTGTTTCTCTTTGCGGGATTAATTTTATTTGTTCACCTCATATTTATTTTGATTTTCGGAAGGCTTTTCAACCTTGATCTGGCCGAAATTGTCATTGCTTCCAACGCTAACATGGGTGGCCCCACCACAGCCGCAGCCATGGCTGTAGGACGCCGTTGGAAATCGCTTGTTATCCCCGCCATTCTTTGTGGCACACTTG
>CAYLSW010000037.1:0-13340 GCA_964386145.1 uncultured Lentimicrobiaceae bacterium
TGCCTTTAATCAAAGCAGTTTGGCTTTGCAATAGATCAATTTGTGAATTAATCAGTCCCCCAATAAGCGAACTTGTTCCTATTATTGAAATACACAAAAAGCAGTAAATGAACAATTTACAATTCTGTGTATAAGGTAGGTTAAGCACCGCAAATCCCTGAACCCCTTTTTAATTCGCTTTCGTTAAATAGTTATCTTTGCACTCGAAAAAAAAGATGTTTCATTGAAAGAATTTATTATCAGAGCCTTAACGGGGGCCGTCTTTGCCGTGTTGGTTGTCGGTTCTATTCTGTGGTCACCGTGGGCATTTTTTGTGCTTATGGGTAGTTTCGCAGTTATTGGCCTTACCGAATTTTTAAAATTGTTCCCCTCTGACCCCAGACCCCGGGGAACCGTTATTTATTATTTCCTCGGCTTAGCTGTTTATGTACTGATAGGGTTAACCGGTATGAATGTTCTTGATTTCTCCAATCTGCTAATGGTAGTTTTGAGTTTTTTCATTTTGATTGGAGTGGAGCTTTTTCGGCAGAAGCCATCGTGGATGCAGATTGCTGCCGGCTTTAGTGCCTTAATATACATTGCTCTGCCTTTTGGTATAATGAATAGCCTGTTTTGGGTTGGAAGCGGCAACATGAATTTTCCCTGGATTTTACTGGCATTGTTTATCCTGGTTTGGGCCAATGATGTATTTGCTTACCTCGTTGGGTCAACTATAGGGAAGCATAAACTTTATAAAAACATTTCGCCCCGGAAAACCTGGGAAGGAAGTGTAGGTGGCTTTCTTTTCACACTTATTTTTGCCTGGATTTTCAGTCGTTTTGCATCAAACCTGGATTTGACACACTGGCTTTGGTTTGGAGTGATAGTATCTGTTGCCGCAAACCTTGGCGATTTGGCGGAGTCGTTGCTGAAACGGAATGCCGGCGTAAAGGATGCCGGGACAATTTTTCCCGGACATGGTGGCGTACTTGACCGATTCGATGCCGTTCTTTTTGCTACACCTTTTGTATTTTTCTATCTTTATACTTTATGAGATTTCACAGAGAAGGATATAGGATTATTCGAAATTCATTCCTAATCAATGGGATAATAATAGCTTTTTTACTGCTTAGTCCCTTACCTATATTGGTGAAGGTCGTCTTCGTTACAATTTTTGCCATACTGCTTATCTGGACACTCTATTTTTTCCGGTTTCCCAAACGCGAAGCCAACCTTGGAGATCATATTTTGTCTTCTGCTGATGGAACCATAGTGGCTGTTGAGGAGGTGTTCGAGCTTGAATATTTTAAAGAAAAACGATTACAGATATCTGTTTTTATGTCGGGTTTTGATGTGCATGTTAACTGGTATCCGTTTGACGGAACCATTCGCTATACAAAATATCACGAAGGCAGGTATTTGCTGGCGCGCCATCCCAAATCATCGGAGCAAAACGAACGCAGTTCCATCGTTTTGGAAAAAGAGAAAGGAAAAGATGTGCTTATCCGGCAGGTGGCCGGCATAATGGCCCGGCGCATTGTCTTTTATTCAAAAGTCAACCATCAGGTGAAGCAGGGAGAGGAAATCGGAATGATACGTTTTGGTTCGCGGGTTGACTTCTTTCTTCCGCTGGGCACAAAGCCTGTCGTAGAAATTGGACAAAAGGTGAGAGCCAAACGAACCGTATTGGCTTATTTTCCCTGAGTTTCCTGTTTCTCCAACATCTCATCGGGTAGTTTGATAAGCTGTTTGCCTTTGATCCTTAGCCAGTTCCAATAAGTATTTTCAAAATTACCACTCCCCGGGTGTAGGGACTTAAACCTGTACTCCGTACTTAAGCCCCGGCTTATGTGGGAAGGCAGGCAATGCATAAACCGGTTTCCGTACAAGAATACCGACTCAAGAAAATAGTAGGTAATATCAAATCCTAAAACGCCATATCTGCCGGGAGCAGTTCCATAGCGGTTATAAAAGTCGTTGTTGAATTTTTTGTAGCCGGCAGAAGAATAATCGACATAAAAGTTGTCCGGATAGGTAGCTTCCATGTTGTCCATTTGGTATAAATCCAGTGTTCCCATTGTTTCCCATGCAGGAAGACCAATGATTTTAATATTAAAAGTATCACGCAAAACGTTGAGCCGATTCATGGCATCCATGATAAACGATTTGTTGTCGCCGTAAAGCACCACCAGATTATTTCGCAGAATTGAAGCATTAGCCTCAAACGGATGTAAGCTGTCCCGGGCATAATCAGTGTAAATCAAACGGTTGGCGATAGCTGAAGTATCATACTGAAAATCTTTCAGTACTTCCGGATTTACCGGATAATTTTCTAAATAATAATTGTTCAGCGTGTCGTTGAAAGTAATCTTTGTTACGGGAATGGTATCTGCTTCATCAGGATTTTCTTTTATCTTTTCAGAACGCTTTTCGTTTTTGTTGCGCTGAGTAACGGCAATGCCAATGTTGATGAGATCCAGATTAGGATAATACACGGAGTCGGCCAATACCTTTTGAATGCTGTCGCGTAAAGCGGAAACCTCACGCGTATCTTTAGAAGATGTTTGTGAGATAACAAAGACTTTGTCACGGACATAATCGTTTTGGATTAGGTGAGAAACCTGCGACAATTCCACATGCTCGTCAGGAGTAACCTTCACCACATTGTCGTACTGATTGAGAATGTCATTTCTGAAAGTGAACGGATTGACAATGGGGATGCCGAAGTGGTTGGCGAAAAGTGCTACCTGGTTAAAACTCCGGCTGTAAAACGGTCCGATAATCAGGTTCATCCCTTTAAGTTCGGGCCGTGTGAGTACTTTAGAAGTTTTAGTCAGTGTCTGGTCCACATCGTAAACATACAGCTTGAGATTCATGCCCTGTTCTTTGAGGGAATCTGAGGCTATGAGTGCTCCTTCCAAAAATTCAATAAACCGGAAAGGACTGAAGTTTTTCTGTTGCCGGATCATAAATTCCGTCATGTTGATGCTATCGGTTTCTTCGAGGTAGAGGGGAACCATGAGCGCTACTTTGAAGGTGCGATTATGCGGACGGGCCTGGCAACGGCCAAAGGCAGCAGACGGCGTGGCAGTCCCTTCTGCGGCTTCTGTTTTTTCGTTGGAAGGTTTTCCTTTCGGTTTCCCCAGCTCTTTAGCCAGAATGAGGGCTTGTGAACCTACCGGAATACGAACGACCTGCCCCGGAATCACTTTTCTTCTGACAGAGGGGTTATTATTAAAAAGCATATTTACAGCCACACGATAAAGTCTGGCTATTTTTTTCAGTGATATTCTCTTGCGTGCCTGATAATATACAAAATCAGTACTTATTTTTTTTTTTGGAATCCGGATGGATTGTCCGATTCTGATATTTGACGTAAGGCCCGGGTTGGCTTTGTAAAGGTCTTCGGGTTTAAGTCCGTATAGTCTGGAAATACTGTATAAAGTCTCTTTCTTTTTAACGATGTGTGTCACATAGCTTTGCTGTCTGTAATACTGCGCTTTTGAGGATGTTGGTTTCCTGTTGCGATGTGTATTGGGGGTTGCTGTCACAGGTTCAGGTTCATATTTCCTGGCTTCTCGCAAATCCTGTGTTGAGGGGTGGAAGCCCGGTACTTTAGCTGTTACGGGCAGACGTAAACGCTGCCCCTGAAAAATACTGATAAGCCCAGGGTTTACCGCTTTAAGTTCGGCTTTGGTGATACCGTATTTTTTAGCAATACTCTTCAGTGATTCTCCCGGGATGACTACGTGTCTGTAATCTTGTATTATCGGAATGTTCGGATTAAAACTACCGGAAGGTTTAGCTGTTAGGACAGGCTGTGTCCGACCAGTGGCAGCCTCTGGGCTTGAGACTGGTATTGTAGTGGTGGTATCGCGTGGCTCAACAATCGGCTTTTGTGGTTGAAGTCCGCCGGTATAGCGTTTTTGTGCTGCAGCACCGGTTACTTTTCCATCCAAAACCGGGTAGGCACTCTCCACAGGAATTTTTACATATTCGCCCTCTTTTAGCGGGCTATTAATTCCCGGGTTAGCCAGCAAAATATAACGTTTTGGAATAAGATAGATGGAGGAGATATGGTCCAGCGTTTCTCCGGCAGCAGCCACATGATAAAAGAAATCGAAATTGGTAGTTTTTACTTCATGGTTGATCTCCGTTTCCTTATTTACAGTGGGAATCCAAATCTTTTGTCCTATGCGGATACCCTGCCTCGTCTCCGGATTAGCAAAATAAATCTCATCGAGGCCTACCTGATATGCCCTGGCAATGGAGTACAGCGTTTGCCCTTTCTGGACAGTATGCACATAAAATTGTTTCCCGTTACGTGTCTGAATATCAGTGCTAATGGGGATTTTCACTGCCTGTCCGAAAGCAACACCGGCAAGCAGTAAGAAATAAAGTAAAAGACTTTTTTTAATCATGATAACCTTCTTCTCTTCCGTTTCAAAATTAAAAAGATTTTCCAAAGAAAGAACAGCCGGGATTTTTTTCTTTTTCCCACTTCAGAAACTTTATTAAGGGGTTGGCTGTAAAACCGCCCTGATAGTGAGATTTTATTTTTCCGGAAACATAGAGGCTATTTTTTCTTTCATGTTATTAAACTCCGGGGTGTTGTACAGCCTGGTAAGAAAAACTATTTTTCCACTCGTATCGATGACCACATTGCGGGTAACGCCGGCGCCTTTGTAAGCAAATCGTCTAAAAATTTTTGCTCCTGGGTCCAGTGCAAAAGGATAGGTAACTTTCATCTCTTTTTTGAAAGTTTTCACTTTGTCTAAGGGCTCATCGTAATCCACTCCGATCAGCACAAAATTCTTGTTTCTGAAAACCTGCCAGATTTCATTTTCGAGATGGGGCATTTCTTTGCGACACACTGAACACCAGCTGGCCGTAAACTGCAACACCACCACTTTTCCCCGAAGCTGTTGCAACGAGGTGGTTGTCCCATCGGTAAAATGTAAAACAATGTCGGGAACCGATTCACCCACTTTCACACGATAACCCCGGTCGTCTTTTGTCTGGGCAAAACTTACCGAACTCAGGAACAGGAGCAATATTGCGACATATCCAAATCTCATGGTAAATTGTTTTCGTCACTAATAGATTTCGGCGAAGATATAGATTATTCCATGTGGTTTACGAAGGCTGATGAAAAAATGGAGAGCAGGCGTAAAAAATTACCCGCCATAAGAAAGTAAAGCTATTTATCTGTTTCCTCTTCTTTATTTATTGCTTTGGCAAAACCAAGCTGACAACGGCCCCGCCTTCAGGTGCATTGGAGAATTGCAGTTCGCCATTAAAATAGTGTATGACCATCCTTGCAAAGTGCAGGCTTAAACCCGTCCTCTGATCCTGATGTTCCACGCCGGGTAAATAGGCCATCATGCTTGATTCAAGCATAGATTCGGCAAAACCTTTCCCCTGATCTTTTATGATACACACCAATTTATCATCTTTTTCTTTCAGAGTAATCAGGACAGGTTTGTTTTCCGGAGAATATTGAAGCGCATTCTCCACCAGGATTCCCAATACTTTTCGAAAATAATTATTATCGACCTCCACCAGACTATTCGTGGTGTCAGAATGAAACATTAGGCGGCCGGGCTGAACCTTATTGGTTTTCTCATATTCCTTTATAAAAGTTTCCACAAAGTCAGACAGGGAAATTTTATTCAAATGGAATACTGATGGACCCATAGTCTGCAACTGGGTAATATCTAAAGCTTTATAGGAGAACCGTTCTAATCGCCGGGTAGATAAATCCAGGATGCTGAGATAATCCATAATTTCATCAGAAAAAGAGTGTGTTTTCAACAACTCCACTCCTCCGAGGATACCGTTGAGTGGGGTCCGCAGCTCGTGACTTACCATGTGCAGGAAGTCAGTTTTGGTATTATCAAGTTGCTTCAGGTCTTTCAGTGCAATGGATAGTTTCTTGTTGGATTCCTGTAGTTCGAGGGTTCTTTCACGTACTTTCTCTTCTAAACGGGTATTGAATTCCTTTAGTTCTTCACGCCGTTGTTTCAGCTCCAGATGGGTGGCAACGCGGGCCAGCAACTCTGTAGCGCGAAACGGTTTGGAAACGTAATCCACGCCTCCTGCCTGAAAAGCTTTGGAAAGGCTTTCCGTATCGGTTTTGGCTGTGAGGAATATTACGGGAATGTCACGGCAGGTCTCCTTCTCTTTTATTTTCCGGCAGGCTTCATAACCATCAATACCAGGCATCATAATGTCCATCAAAATAAGATCAAAAGAAGCTCTGTCCACCCACTCAAGCGCCTCCATCCCACTAATGGCAAATTCTATATCATAATTATCTCCCGAAAGTAAATTAGCAACAACCTCCACATTGCGAGGATTATCATCAACGATCAGAATCTTTTTGTTTTGGTTTATTTTTGTACTCATTATACATATTTTTTAACTGTTTAACAAAGTCAGGTAAATTTTCAATTAATTTTTTTTCTTTCTCCAACAAAAAATTCTTATTGGCGGCCAATAATTTTTCTCCGTAATCCAGTACCTCTTCTGACTTACACTTTTTGCCAATGGCTATAAGTTGCTTAGCCAGTTTTTCCACTTCCTTACGTGGACGAAGGCCGAGCAATCCCTGCTGAAGCGGGAGAATCAGGTTTTCCATATTTTTCATTATGACGGAAAAATTTCGGATTGTTTCCGGGCATAATATTTTGAGGTCGTCATTACAGCTTTTATTCTTCAGGTCAAATTTCAGATACTTTGCCAACGTTCTTACAATCTCAGCCTGGGAAGCTGGTTTTCGCACGTAACCATTAAATCCTTCCTTTACCAGTTGAGCAGAATCAAAATCAGTGGATGATGCAGACAAGGCAATCACCGGAATATGCGACCACTTTTCGTGGTTACGAATGGCCTTAACAGCTGTGACACCGTCCATTTCCGGCATACGGATATCCATAAATACCAGGTCCACCTTATTTTCTGTCAGAATTTTGAGTGCGTTTTTGCCATTTTGTGCCTCCAGTAACACAAACGGTTGATTTTCAAACATCGCTTTTAACACTTTGATATTGCTTGGGGTATCATCAACAATTAAAATTGCGGCCGGTTCAAACGCCAGCTTTTCCATATCTAAGCCCTTCAGTTTATTCCGAACAGCTTTTTTCCCGGTAAGGGGAATGGCTGGTAAAACTACCCGAAATGTACTGCCTTTCCCCTCCCCGCTTATCAGGTCGATACGTCCGTTCATCAACTGAACAATTTGCATGGTAATGGCCAGGCCCAGGCCGGTTCCGCCATATTTTCGCGTGATGCCGGTATCCTGTTGTTCAAAAAGCTTAAATATTTTTTCATGATATTCGGGTGGGATTCCCTTTCCCGTATCTGACACTTCTAAAATAAGGTCGGCGCTGATGTCATCAATTTTCTCGGACCACACCCTGATTTTTACCCCGCCTTTTTCGGTAAACTTAATAGCGTTGCTGGTCAGGTTCAGCAAAACCTGCCGTATTTTTATCTCATCCAACAACATATCACGGGGAACATTTTTGTTGATTTCCACAGCAAGAGTTAGGTGTTTTTGCCGTGTTTTCAAACGGAAAATGCTTTCAATATCATGCACGAGATAGCGAACATCGGTACTTTGCTCGTGTAACTCCAGTTTACCCGATTCCGCTTTTGAAAAATCAAGCAAATCATTAATCAGGTTTAACAGGGCTTTACCACTACTTTGCATGGATTCGAGGTACTCATGCTGTATGGGGTCTTTGATGCGTTGAGACAAAATCTCGGCAAATCCCAGAATGGCATTCATGGGAGTACGGATTTCGTGGCTCATGTTGGCGAGGAACAAGCTTTTTATCATGGAGGCTTTCTCGGCCTTTTCACGGGCTTCCTGCAAAGCTATTTCATTTTTCTTTTTCTCCGTAATATTCCAGCTTACTCCTATCATTCTATAGGGGGTTCCATCTTCATCAAACATCACTTTACCAATGGTTTGGAGATATTTCACCCCTTCAACGGGATGGTCAATCCGGAAAGATTCACTCAGTTCTTCATGGTTCAGGATACATTTCTGAATTCTATCCTGCATAAAACGCCTATCTTCCGGATGGATTCTCCCGGCCCATATCTGAGCCATATTTTTATCCCCCGGTTTTATCCCGTAAATTTCTTTTATAATTTCATCTACTGCTAATTCCTTTGTTTTCAAATTCCAGTCCCAAACACCGATCTTCCCAATACGGGTAGCTAACTGAAAACGTTCCGAAAGTATATCTATTGATTCCTGGATAGTTTTTAATTCGTGAACGTTGTGTGCAAAAGTATAAATCAATTTTCTCTCCATATCGGCAGCGGCAGCCCATGCCCACCAGTGGAATTCACCCTGTTTGTTTAGCATACGGATTTGCAGGTCTGTTATTGTGGTTCCCCTGAGCAGGGACTTTACAGCACTGATGGCCAGTTTTTTGTCTTCCGGATGAATCAAATCGTAAAACCGCATTTTATCCATATCTTTACGGGTGTAGCCCAACTCCTGCTGCCATCTTGGATTTAGCTTATGTACTCTGCCATCAAATCCAACAATGAGCGACAAACCGGGGAGCAAGGCAAAAAAGCGGTCCATCTCTTTGGCTGCCAGTTTAGTTTCTTTCTGGGCACGTCTGCGCCGAATCAATTCTCTTCTCATAAGCCAATAGGCCAGCAAGAGGAATATGATCATAATCAGCATACCCAAAATCTGAACGTGAAAGATGATTCTTGCCCTGCGGCGAACATTGGCTGTGCGCTCTGCCAACAAGTAGTTTTCTTCCTTCTCAATTTTTAAAAAAACCCTTTGGATTTCTTTTAACAAATGCTGTTCTGTAGAAGTATTCAGAATTTTAGCAGCAGCTTTCACCCCTTTTCTGCGGTAGGCCCGGACAAGGTTCTCGGCATAAGCGGAAAGGCTGTTAAGCAATACTTTTAATTGTTTTATGTTTTCTTGTTGTAATGGAATATCAGCCGTAGATTGAGTTAAATTGGCAACGGCTTTTTTTAGTGCGGGAATATTCTTTACAAAAGGGACAAGGAATTTTTCATTATCAGTAAGGAAGAATCCGGTATATCCGGTATTTATGCTGGCTGTCAGTTTTTCAATTTTTTCGGTTTTTTGCATCATATCACGAATACGGTTTACTTTTTTTTCTTTGTTGAGCAAGGCATCCATATTTTTAATAGCATACCAGTTTACACCACCAACAATAATCAGCGCAAATAATAAGGACAGGAAAGCGGCGGTTGTATTCTTAAAAATGGTCATCTTTCAAAGTTTATCCCGAATAAAATTGTGAAAATATTAAATTAATAAAAAGTTACTTTTGCAGCCTGAACGCAAGTTTGACTAATCGCTTTGCTCAACATCTCTTTCAAAATTTCTCCCCTTTCTCTGCCACAATTTTTTTTAATTGATCTACCCATTGCGGAAATTGTTCAATTAAATTTTTTTCTTTCACAAGTTGTAAGTTTGTGTTGGCAGACATCAGCCGTTCTCCATAGCGTTTTACCTCTGCTGAATTAAATATCTCGCCAATATCCTGTAAGGCCTGTGCCATGGCACGCACTTTTTGTCTCGGTTTAATGCCCAACAGTTCTCTTTGCAACGGCATCACCTTTTCTTCCAACTCTTTCACAATATCGTTGATATTTTTCAGTGTCCCTTCCGAAAGAGCAACTGTAGCTTCTCTCTCCTGTGCCGGGCCAAACCGGAGAAAATCACGCAAAGTTTTTTCAATTTGCTCCATAGAGGCCGGCTTCCGTAAATAGGCGTTAAATTTTTTATGTTTCAGCTTTTTACTCCCAAATTCACCGGAAGATGCTGTGAGGGCCACAATGGGGATATGCGACCATTCCGCATGGGTGCGTATTCTTTCCACCGTCTCAATACCATCCATTACGGGCATGCGGATATCCATAAACACTAAATCAACTTTTTTGTTGGACAAATGCTCCAACGCCTCTTTACCATCTCTTGCCTCCAGGACGGTGAAAGGGAAATCTTCTAAAAACCCCCTTAATACCTCACGGTTATTTTCCGTGTCGTCAACAATGAGTATTGTGGCCGGTTCAAACAACACCGGTTCTTGTAGGTCTTCTTCAGGTTCTCTCCCGGATGCTTCTTCTTCGGTTAACGAAATGTCGGGCAGGATAACCCGGAAAAGGCTGCCTTTTCCCTCTTCGCTGATCAACTCAATATTTCCGTTCATTTGTGATACAATCTGTTGAATGATGGTCAGTCCCAGCCCTGTTCCGCCATACCGGGTACTTATCTCCGCATCCTGCTGCTCAAACAACTTGAATATCTTTTTATGAAATGCCGGAGGAATACCTTTTCCGCTGTCCTGGACTTCCAGTACTAAGCTGGTAGTATCCTCCTCAATATTTTCAGCTTTCACACTAACTTTCACAAATCCTTTTTCTGTAAACTTGATGGCATTACTGGTAAGATTCAGCAATATCTGTCGTATCTTCAACTCGTCCAAAAACAGGCCACGGGGAACATTTTCGGCAATACTGACCTTAAAATCCAGATGTTTTTGTATGGCTTTTAAACGAAAAATACTTTCGATGTCGTGTACAAGATAACGAACGTCAGTACTTTGTCGGTGAAACTCCAGCTTCCCGGCCTCTGCTTTGGAAAAATCAAGTAAATCATTAATCAGGTTGAGCAGAGCCTTTCCGCTGCTTTGCATAGATTCCACATATTCTTTTTGCACCGGATCTTTCAGCCGTTTGAACAGAATATTGGAAAAGCCCAAAATAGCGTTCAGCGGGGTACGGATTTCGTGGCTCATGTTGGCGAGGAACAAGCTTTTAACGCGGGAGGCTTCTTCAGCCCGTTCTTTTTCTGCAATTAACTCCCGTTCCAGTTGCTTTTGGCGGGTAATATCCTGTCCCACAACGGATATTCCTGTCAACTCTCCCTTTTCATTTATAATTGCCGAAAGGGAAAGCGACACTTCAACTTCTTTTCCGTTTTTACAAATTCGTTGTGTTTCAAAGTTTTCCACCCGCTCACCGGTTTTAATTTTTTCTGTAATTGTGCTCAGTTCGTTTTTCAAAGCATGAGGGACGATAATATCTACAGGAAGGCCGACAACTTCTTCCGCTTTGTAACCATAAACATGCTCGGCACCCCGGTTCCAGGCGCGAATGATGCCATCCAAAGTTTTCCCGATGATGATAGCTTCGGAGGAATCCACTATGGAAGCCATCTCCTGCACAATCTGCATGTCCTTTTTCTTTTGGGTAATGTCCTCTTTAACCCCTACAAAATGAGTAATTTCATTTTTCTGATTGTAAATAGGGTTGATGCTGGCCTTTTCCCAAAAAAGCTCTCCGTTTTTCTTTTTATTATGGAATTCGCCTACCCAGGTCTTTCCCGACAAAATGGTTTTCCACATGTTTTGATAAAAAGAGGAATCCTGATACCCCGACTTCAGTATCCGGGGGTTTTGTCCAATGACTTCTTCAGGCTGGTAACCGGTAATTTTTGTAAACTGATGATTTACATATTGAATTTGGGCCTTCCTGTCCGTAATAACAACCGAAACAGGACTTTCGTCCATGGCTTTGGAATAGAGTTTCAGGTTTTCATTGGTTTCGAGAAGCGCTTTGCGGTCATTTTCATGTTGGGTAACGTCGCGCACTACTACCACGGCGTTGTTATCATCCACAGGACTGATTCTGGCTTCAAAATAGCCTGTTTCACCATTGACTTCCAACTGATAACCGGCAACTTGTATGTTTCCGGTAGCAATAGCTTCTTGGAGTAACTTCATGTGTTCCTTTGCCACTTCGGATGGCATTACCTCTGTTATTTTTTTACCGAGAAATTGCTCCGGAGACACTATGGGTTGAATACCTACCCCTGTCACATAATCCTGATAAACGCCATTCTTATCCATCACAAATATCATGTCAGGGATGGCATTCAGGATGGCAGCTTTTTGCTGCTCCAATTCTTTCAATTCTATCTCTGTAAGTTTCTGCCGTGTAATATCCTGTACAACAGTAATGACAGAATAAGGATTGCCTTCTTCATCATACTTCACCTCTCCAACTGCATTAATCCATATCACTTTTTCATTTACCAGCAAGCGGTAAACACTGTTAAAAGTGCCTTTCTTCAACACGCTCCGCTCATCCCGCACCAGACACTCTTTCATATCTTCCGGGTGGATACGCTGCGTAAAATCCTCTATGGAATAGTGTTCTTTTTGGGGCAACCCATACAATTCAATAAGTACCTTAGAAGCCTTTATCTGCTTTGTCTCCAGATTAAGTTCCCAGGTTCCTATACGTCCCAGTTCCTGGGATTTTTTGAGCAGATAACTTTCTTTCTCTAATTGGAGTTGTTTTTCTTTTTGGGCGGTAATATCAATAGCTGCCACCAGCAACCCTGCCGGCTTTTCATCTTTCAGCACAGTAACTGCACGAAAAACAGCAGTAATATATTCACCGTTTTTCTTTCGAATTCTATATTTGGCAGGCGCAAGCATTTTGCCCTCCAGCCTTTCCCGAATATTTAGCAGTAAATATTGCCTGTCTTCCGGGTGAAAGAGATCAAACCCGCTTTTTCCAATTAGCTCATCCGAACGATAGCCCAGCGTATTATAAACATTCTCACTGGTATAGATTATTTCATTGGCCATATCTGATTCAAAAATCATAATCGGTAAATGGTCAACCAAATCTTTCCAACGGTTGTTTTTATAATCAGATTGAGTGTGTTCGTTGTCCATAATATAAGATATATCAGATGGCTTGTTCCTAAGAAATCAGGCAGGTTACATATTATTTGTTAGGAAAGCACTTATTTACATTGCAAATATATACATATTTTATTGTTTATTTACACTATATTTTATTGAACCCGTACCAGTTTGTAAAAAATTTATTACTTTTGCAGTAATAAACAATAGGGGTGCCTCAATACACGGGCTGAGATCAAACCCTCTGAACCTGATGCGGATAATGCCGTCGTAGGAAAAAGAGTAATGACCCATTTCAACAAAAGGCTTTCCTCTGTTGATTTAACTTAACTTAAATCAATTGAGTCATGCGTAAAAACATTTTTTTATTAACAATTATTCTGCTGATGCCTTGGTTTTTAAGGGCGCAAATCAGTTTGACCGGAAATATTTTTAGTAAAGATAACCACCAACTGCTCACCGGCGCCAATGTCATTTTGGGAGAGTCTTTTATGGCAACGACCACCGACAATGACGGTACCTTTTCTTTTAAGAAATTAAAACCTGGAAATTACACATTAAAGGTAAGTTTTGTAGGCTTTGAAAGTCTTAAAATGAAGATAGAACTTACAAAAAGCAAGCACATAAACA
>CAYLSW010000038.1:0-13299 GCA_964386145.1 uncultured Lentimicrobiaceae bacterium
TGTGGGTTTCCTCGTCGTAATACTGCTCGTTGGTCTTTTCGATAAATTTTCCGTCTGAGTAAAGCTTTTTGAAGAAAGCGGAAGCCGTTTCGTGATGAATGGGGGCAGAAGTGCGGGAATAGACATCGAACGAAATACCAAATTCCTCGAAAGATTTTTTGATAATGTTGTGGTAACGGTCCACAATATCCTGCGGCGAAACACCCTCTTTGCGTGCTTTGATGGTAATGGGTACGCCATGTTCGTCCGAGCCGCCGATAAACAAAACGTCCTCGCCTTTGGAGCGAAGGTAGCGTGCGTAAATGTCGGCCGGCACGTAAACGCCCGCCAAATGGCCGATGTGGATGGGGCCGTTGGCATACGGCAAAGCCGATGTGATGGTATATCTTTTAAATTGTTTACTCATTTCTCTTTTTTCTGTAATTTCGGCAAAGTTAATGATTCGTGTTAAAGCGCGTCATTTTGCTTTTAAATTAATTTTGAACCGAAACCGATAACATCCATGATATCACCTCCCTCCCTGAAAAAAGGCAATGCCATTGGCTTGGTGGCTACGGCGCGAAGAATCAGTGAACAGGAGCTAACCAAAGCTGTGAGTATCATTGAAAACAGGGGTTACAAAGTGGCAAAAGGCAAATATCTTTTTGCTTCGGAAAACCAGTTTGCCGGAACAGATGAAGAGCGGACTACAGATTTTCAGCAAATGATAGAAAACCCGGAAGTGAAAGCTGTTTTTGCCGTCCGTGGCGGTTACGGCAGCGTGCGCATTGTGGACAAGATAGATTTTGATTCCCTGCTGAAAAATCCAAAGTGGCTGGCAGGTTACAGTGATTTTACCGTATTTCATAATCATTTGATTAATTTGGGATTGCAAAGTTTGCATGCCACCCTGCCGCTGAATTTTGCCACCAATACGCCGGAAGCACTCGCTTCGCTATTTGATGTACTGGAAGGGAGAAAACCACAGTACCATTTTGCTTTGCATCCGCTTAACCGGAAAGGGAAAGCGTTTGGGATACTAATGGGAGGAAACCTGTCAGTTTTGTACAGCCTCATGGGAAGCCGCTCATTTCCTGATGCGGCCGGAAAAATTCTGTTTCTCGAAGATTTGGATGAATATCTTTATCATATTGACCGCATGATGATGGCGCTGAAACGGGCCGGCGTACTGGAAAATCTGGCGGGACTAATCGTTGGCGGGATGACCGGCATGCACGACAACACCATTCCTTTCGGGAAAACAGCCGAAGAGATTATCCGCGAAAGCGTGGAAGAATACGATTTTCCGGTAGCTTTTGGTTTCCCTGCCGGACATCAGCCTGACAACCGCGCGCTGATTATGGGAGCAGAGGTGAAATTGGAAGGAAAGAGAAGCGGGTCGGTTCTTGATTTTCAATGAAAAAACGATGAAGGAAATCACGAAAGGGCTCTTCGCACATGGTTCGGGTATGTTTCAACTGTTCCAATTAACATCCTGTTTAGTCAACAGGTTTGTCATCAAACGATTGAAATCATCCACTGGTGACTTTAAATTAATTCGAAAAGATACTTTGATAGAGTCTAATTAAATTAATTATTAATTCTATGTTTGTTTTACTAAAATTAATAATAGTTTTGTTTCCGGAAATACTGATAAAGGAAAAGGGAAAATTATGTGTTCAATATTAGGAATTTTGGATGTTAAAACAGGTACCGGCCTGTTGCGGAATCAGGCGTTGGAGATGTCGAAGATGATGCGTCATCGTGGTCCTGACTGGTCCGGAATTTATGTAAACGAAGAAGCTATTCTGGTTCATGAAAGGCTATCTATTGTAGATGTGGAGAATGGTGCTCAGCCATTGATGAGTGCCGATGGGCGTCTTGCCCTTGCTGTAAATGGCGAAATTTACAACCATCGCGAACTGGAAAAGAATCTTCAAATTCCTTATGATTTCCAAACAAAATCGGACTGTGAGGTTATTAATGCGCTTTATCTTGAAAAAGGAATGGATTTCCTGGAGGATCTAAGTGGTATTTTTGCTTTCGTGCTTTATGACAACCAGGATCACTCCTACTTTATCGGTCGAGACCACATCGGCATTGTTCCGCTGTATTACGGTTACGATGAAATGGGAAACTTCTACGTTGCTTCCGAAATGAAGGCGTTTACGGGACATTGCACCCGGATTGAAGAGTTTCCCCCCGGGCATTATTACAGCAGTAAAGATCGAAAATTTGTCCGCTATTACCGGCGTGACTGGGAATCGTACGATGCTGTTAAAGATAATGCCAGTGACAAGAAACAGTTAAAACTGGCGCTTGAAAGTGCTGTACATCGTCAACTAATGTCGGATGTTCCTTACGGTGTTCTGCTTTCCGGCGGACTTGACTCCTCCATAATTGCCGCCATAGTCAGGAAATATTCGCAGCGCAGGGTTGAAAGCTCAGACCTGAAAGAAGCCTGGTGGCCGCAGGTACACTCTTTTTCCATTGGCTTGGAAGAATCGCCCGACCTTATAGCTGCAAAAAAAGTTGCTGACTATATCGGTTCTGTTCATCATACATTTGTCTATACCGTTCAGGAAGGTCTGGATGCTGTACGCGAAGTTATTTATCATCTTGAGTCTTACGATGTGACTACCATCCGGGCTGCTACGCCTATGTATCTCATGGCTCGGAAAATTCGCTCCATGGGAATAAAAATGGTCTTATCTGGCGAAGGTGCCGACGAGATTTTCGGGGGATATCTTTATTTTCATAAAGCACCAAATGCAAAAGCTTTACATGAAGAAACCGTACGTAAACTTTCTCAACTTCACCTGTTCGACTGCCTGCGTGCTAACAAATCCATGGCAGCGTGGGGTGTGGAAGCAAGAGTGCCGTTTCTCGACAAAGAATTTTTAGATGTGGCCATGCGCCTCAATCCGGAAGATAAACTGGTGAAAAATGGTAAAATGGAAAAACACATTCTTCGCGAAATTTTCAGCGATTATCTTCCCAAAGAGGTGTTGTGGAGACAAAAAGAGCAGTTTTCGGACGGGGTTGGATATAACTGGATTGACACGTTGAAAGAAGTTGCTGCCAAACAGGTTACGGATCTCGAACTTGAAAAGGCTACTTTCCGTTTTCCCATCCACACCCCTGTGACCAAAGAAGGCTATTATTACAGGAGTATTTTTAACAACTTTTTTCCGGGCGATCAGGCTGCTAAATGTGTGCCGGGTGGTAAATCGGTAGCTTGCAGCACTCCTGAAGCCCTTGCCTGGGATAAATCCCTTAATAATGTGATAGACCCTTCCGGCCGGGCTGTTCAACAGGTTCACAAAAAGTCTTACTAAGATTTTCAAAACAAACAACCCAAAGGCCGGAAGCAAACAGTTTTCGGCTTTTTTTAGGATAAATTAATAAGACAATCAAAAAAGCAGAATAAAATAGTAGTTAAATACTGATTGAGAATAAATTAAGCATTAATTTTGTTTCGTGAGAAAAGGGACCATAAACAAAAGCGGGTTGCTTTGCAAACGAATTATTTTTTAAAAGAAAAGCCATGCGCACACTAAGCAAATCGAAACTGAAACCGGGGGCTGATGCCCTTGATTTTATAGACCTTTATCTGTCTTTACAGCCGAATGCAGAAAATTTTCTTCCCTCCCATTACCTGGACCTGCTCAAGAACTTTTATCAGCTTTGTTATGAGGATCCGGACGATCCGGTTTATCAACAAAAAGAGATACAACGTCAGTTGCTGGTGTTGAAAGAAGCATTTCCGTCATACGGTGACGTCTCGCTCATGCTGTTTCCTCATGAGGAGTCTAAAGCATTTCAGTATCGGTCACGGTTGAACAAATTTCGCAGCCGGCTGATAAATCTCATGGATACCGAACTCATCAACGATGAAAAACAGGAACAGGCCAAAAAGGTACTGGGTTTTCAGGATTTCTCCATGGGCACTCCGCCTTTTACTCATACCAATCTTAAATTCCGTTTCAGTATTTTGCTTGGCGAAGAAGTGTCTATGTTACGCCGTTTTCGGGAAGTGCTCGGTATTTACAACGAACAGGAAAAACTGCAGTGGAACTACCTGATGGATGTGCTTGAGCAAATGATAGTTCAGAGTGCGCATTATACCACCAAAGCCGAAAAAACGGACTTCCTGGAAAGAATGTCACAAATTACCTATCTCAAAGGCCTTAACGGACTACTGAATACTGTGGTGAGCGGAAGCCCCGAAACGACTATCAGTTTGCTGAAAGAGGAGCTTTTCCATCCAGACCAGGTCATTGTGATTGATTACGAAAGTGATGACCAGCTTTTCCAAAAGATAAATGAAAACAATACAACGGTTTTTGCCATAAAGGTCAAGACCCTTACCCACAATCCTTTTGGGGATCACAAATGGTTTCCTTTCCTGAGCCGGATGATTTTTGTAGACAATTCGCCTATGGCCATTCGTACCAATATCAGTTTGGTTTTTTGTTTTCATAACAAGATACTCCAAAGTCTTAATAAAGTACACACCAAAAAACTGGGGGCGCTTGCTAACAGCCAAATGAACCTTCGTCTGATTCTCGAAAAAGTGAGTCTTGGCAACTTGCAGCGTTTCAAATCAGTCATGGACGAGAAAATTGTTTCGTATGAAACGGAATTGAATCAACTAAAAAAAGAGCAGCTCGGGGTAATTGACAATCCTGAAAAGAACCTGAGTCTGTTTAAATTTGATGAGTTCTCCCGGCAGATTATAAAAGACAAATACGCCCTCTCCAAGCTGAGCAACTATCTTGATATCATCATTCGCTGTGCCGATAGTTCTCAGCAAAAGCTGTTGAACAAGGCACTCATTGAAACATTTGAAGAGCGGACTCTTAAATATTTTTATTCCGGAGCCAAAAAGCTACACATAGCTACCGTGGTGGAAGGTGGTGGTAGAAACCAAATTAAAACTTATGGTGATTTTTTGCTTCAACGTCAACTCAAATCTGTCAGCAAAGAGATTGTGGAACGCTGCCACGTTATTCTTAACCTCTATCCTGATAATTATCAGCGCACGCTGAAAAATCATTTTCATAAAAATTTCGGAATCAATCTGTTTCTCGAAAAATATAAACAGTATCTTATCAAAGCTGAAAATGAAGCTGATAACGAGGGGAGATTGAAAAATGTACTCATCGATCTCGGAATACTGGAAAAATACATCACACTTACGCCCTCAGAACAACGTATCATCAAAGAATTTATCAGCAATCTTACCAATCTGAAGAAGACTTCCATCTCGGATGACGTGCAAATGATTATTCGAGATGTGCTTTTTGGTAACGAAGATAAGGTGCTGAAACCTTATATTCTTTTCAATAAATACTCCTCTTGGGAATATCTAGATCTGTTTCCGACTGACCGATTTGACATTAACCCTTTTGACTTGGAGATAGGCATTACACCTGAAGGAAGAATAGATTTTGATCGACTAACTCTCCGGCTGGAGCGCATGAAGGATACTTTTCAAATTTTTGATGAAACAGGAAATATCTGGGATCGTTTTTGTGAAAACCTTACTATTGTCATCAACGACCCGGCCAACCCTTCCGGATATTCTGATTTTAATAATCCGGCTTTTCTGAGTTTCATTAGGTTTATAAGTACCAGTAAGATTACCCTGTTTCTTGATGAGGCTTATAACGATACAGTTAAGACTAAAGACCCTGCCGAGCCCAAATGGCGTACCATTTCACGGTATGTCATGGACAACCTGGATCAGAAATACGCCAGATTGAACATGGTTTCTTCTATTTCCACCACAAAAAATCTTGGCGCAACAGGCGACCGGCTCGGTGCAATTGTTGCTACTCCTGCCAAAAAGGAAGTGATTGAGTTTGCCCGTAAAAAGAACAACAAAGAAACCGGGAATACAAACTCATTGTATATGCTTGTGAATATTCTAGAAGCCGCCCAACAAGCCAAACGCATTAAAAACGAACTGGAAGAAAAGATGCCTCAAAACGCTTCCCGGCACAAAATAAAGCGGCTTATTGAGCAGTACATCATCAACACCTGTGCTGAACAATCCATTCAGGGAAGCAAAAGGAAGAGTGGTAACAGCCTGAAAATGGTCTTTGAAGGCAGTCCGCTACACATTTTTCTGCTGAACGAAATGGTTTCCATTGATAAGCTTAACATGCTGGAACTTCCTGACGATTTTAAATACAAAGAAGAACCTTTTTTTGCTTATTACCAAAAACAACTTGTAAGTTCGCTCAACGGTTTTCGCGTAAATAAAAACTTTCGTAATGAATCGCTGAAACGACTTGATATTGCTAAAGAAACAGCTTCCGGGCTCTTAAGCGGTGAAGCCGGTAAATATGCCCGCCTGGTGGCTTCTGATGGCTCTTTTTTACTCAATATCCAATTAAATTATTTCTTCTCTTTCCAGGATTTGGAAAAGTTTACCCAACATCTGGCCGAACAACGTGGTATTGCCGTTATTCCTTATCAAACTGGTTTTCTGCGCTTTTCGCTTGGCGGTTATCTTGAAGGTTCCACCTCTTCTTATGATGTTTTCCGCCAGGAGATAAAAAATGCTCTGGAAATTGTTCTTAAATACTGGAGGCTGTTTTACGTAGCTAAGTTTGAAGAAAAGAATAAAGGCCGCAGCACCGATGAATTGCTTGATGCGATTTTCTCCCTGCCTTCCGATCGGGCTTTCATAGATCAGGTTTTAGTTGATTTTTCTCCTATCAGTGGCCTTAAAAAGAAACCTTTGCAAAGTCTGCTTATTGATAACCGATGGACGCTTTACCATGCTTCGCCTGCTGTGAGTGGGGTAAGCATCCATTCCATCGATGACTCCCAAAATGCAGTCATTGAGTTTACAGATGATCTGGGACGTTGCTCCGGCCTTCCGGAATTTATTCAGAGTAGGGCTTTTACTTCCATTTATGAATATCTTCTACCGCAGGTTTACCTTAAAGTTCCAGCAATAAAACACTGGCCGTTTAGTCGGGTGCTGGCCTACTTTGGCAAATCGACACTGCTGAAATATCTCACCAACAAACTGAACTACGAGCCAAACTATTATGTGTTGGATGCGCCTGACGAAAATTTGATTATGGCAGAAATTTTACTGGAAATGGAACGCTTGTTGTTCTCCTCCGGCAAAACAAAAATCATGACACTTCGCAGCACCGGTAATCACCATTCCGACATAGCACGGATGGAAGGTCTGAACAGCCTGCTCCGGAAATATATTGAGGAACTAATGCTCCATTTTAACCTTCCATTTGAAAATGACCCCTCCGCACCTTCTCTGGTTGAATTGATACAAAGTGTTGAAGAAAAATTTGTTGAAATTATCGGTGTTGAATTAGACCAAATAAATTTGGACCATTCTCTGCAATTTTTTGGTGATGAGATTTACCAGCTTTTTGAAGAAGCGAACCTGCCTCTTGGGGAAAAGCTTTTCGGCCATATTAACCGCCGTATACATCAACGGATTTATTCTCCTTCATTGTCTTCCGGGCAACGCATTGTCTATCTTTATTTGTTGAAGGAAAAGAGTGGTTTTAAAACGAACCTTGTCAGCATGTTTAAAGCTTTTCAGAAGCATTCTGGTATGATTGGCGACCGTGAAGCAGAAATGATTGTTAATGAATTTTTGTACAAAGCTTTACCGGAAGAGTGGCACCTGCTCTGGGATGAAGTGACGGAAATCGGAAACAAAAAAGTTCCGGCGGAGAATCTGCATCAGGAAATACGCTGGTTTGTTCTCTTCCTCATACAACTGATGAATAGTACCAAAGCGAATGAGCACTATTACCCTTATGTTCACACTATTATGCGGCTGTCTGAAGCTGTTTTTCTCAAACAAAACTCAGCTATTAATGAGATGGTTCAGCATGGCATTAGTGTTTACGAACATTTTGATATAAAAGAACACACCCTGATTAAAAACGATGTGAAATCACTGGAGTGGATACCCCAAATGCTTTCGCAATGCGGGGTGATAGCTACGGAACAAAACGTACAGACGCATACGCGCATCGTTACAGATTCTAAAAAGCGTGAGTTTCCATATCATCGTCTTGACCGTACGCATGGCCAGGAAAACAAAATGGAGAAAATCGCTGCGTTATCGCAAAAGGATTCTAATGAATATATCAAAGTGCTGGACACTCGTCCTATGCCTTCCTTTTTTCTAAACCGAATTCAACAATTTATCAGTAAGATGGATTCCGGCGACTACCGTTGTAAGATTTTCAACGGTGGACTGGTAAATGAATTATTTGTTTTCCACAAGTCCTACATGAAATATCTTACCGATAATTTCCGGCTAATGCAAAAACAGGAGGTTAATATCGGGCAGATACAGCATTTCGTTCCGGATACCATTTGTTTTTACGGTTTTCCGGAAAAACTTATCTCTTTCCCCCAAGTTGGCTATTTTGATATTCCTGGCCCACGTGGCAATATAAAGTCCATTGTCTCTCCGTTGCGTAAAGAAGCTGATTATTTTGGAAACATCAAAAAGCCCCGGTTGATGGTGCTGAATGAAAAGATAAAAGAAATGGGTGGTATTCCCATCCATGGTTCCATGTTTGCCGTGGAAGAAGAAGATGGCGCTGTTTTTGTCGTCCAAATCAGCGGTGATAGTGGTGTGGGTAAATCTGAAATGCTGGCGGCTATGATGCTGAAATGGTTGACTCAAAACCTGACAGGCGTCCGCTCATTAAAAATGATTGCCGGCGACATGCTGCACCTTTTCCCCGATAAAGACGGAAATCTTTATGGCCTGGGAACCGAGGAAGGTGATTTCAGCCGCGTAACCGATTTTGACCCTGATTACATTAAGTTTTACTATACCCTTTTTCAGAGTGCTTCAGATTCTAATGTGGAAGACCTTAATTCACGGAGTACCATCAGTGGCTTATGCGATGTGAGTATTCCTTATAAAATTGACATTATGCTCACCGCCAGTAATTTTGCTCGTGAAGAAGCCGGAATTACGCGTTATGAAAATCCGGAGAATTTCATCCTTTACCGTAACTCGCATGGCGAACGTAAGGAAAAAGCCACTAGTGGCGATAATCCAAACTTTCAACGGACATTGATGCGTTATACCAGTGATAAGAACATTGTGGAAGTGATGGATTGGCATGGTGCCTATATCGACGATGTACTGGATTGGGAATACGACGACTATACCGGTCATTATTATCTCTGCTCCTCTTACAAGATGATTGATCAGATCAATCTTGAAGATGTCGTTAGTAAAATCTTTAAGGATAAGAAATTCCGTGAAGGGGACAAAGAGTGGACAATTTCCAGAGTGGATTTCGATATTATAAAAAATAGGTTTGTAGCCGCTGTTGTTTCCGCTGATGGAGAAAAACAGCGAATTATTGACCGAAGTCTGTTTAACACCCTGTTTGATTCACTGGCAAGTACGCCTGCCGGGCAACCTTTTGTTGCCGAAGAAGGCGAGTTTGAAAGTAAGAAGTACCTTGTGAATGCACTGAAATCCGGAGAAGGCAAAAAAGTCCAACTTGGCATTCTCTCTACAGATATTGGCCGAAAAGGCAAAGAGATTACCGGGCCGCAAATTGCCGCTGAAGATATGCGCCGTCTTATTCGTGAAGTGCGGAACAAACGTCCTGATATAAACGAAAACAAAAACCAGGTAAAAAACCTCATTATCGAAAAATATAATGCTGTTTTCTCTATTGTAGAAAGGAATGCTGAAATTGATCGTTACAATTTCTGGTTATGGCAAATTGAACAGATGCGAAAAGCCAAACTGGTGCGTATTGATCGCTCTGATGAGGAAATCGACCTATCGAATCTTAAAACACGTATCGACAGTGACCGGGAATTTCAACCGCTGTTGGTGACTCCAAACATGAACATAGAGCTGTCTGCTATGAGCGAAACTTACCGGCAGTTATTGCATTTGCCTCACATGGATGCTCTTATCAGAGTGTTTAATGCTTATTCTGATAAGGTTTACGTAGCCGGCAATTACATTTTGGAGACTCAGGTTAACAATATCATTATACAGTTGTTGCTGTTGAACCGTCATATCCTATGCGACGACTTAACAAAAGGGATGCTCATGCATAAGGTGGATCGTGAAACTATCGCCGCAGCCAAACAGGCTGCGCTGGAGATTCTTCACGCAGAGGAAAAATTATAGATGCTAAATTTGTCGCTGCCGGCAATTATTCTTTGGCAGCGATGGTTTCTATTTCTACCAAGACGCCAAGCGGGAGCTCCCTCACAGCAAAAGCTGCGCGTGCGGGTGGGTTTTCAGGGTAAAACCTTCCATAAACTGCGTTCATAGCAGCAAAATTTGCCATGTCGCTCAACAGACAGGTGGTTTTGACCACATCCTCGAAGTCGTAGCCGGCTTCTTTGAGAATGGTGCCTATATTTTTCATCACCTGTTCGGTTTGCTCTGCAATACCCTCTTCTACCACTTTTCCGATTACCGGATCTATCGCCACTTGACCTGAAATAAATAAAATGCCTTTTGCTTCAACAGCTTGGCTGTAAGGGCCCACAGCCTCAGGCGCATGGGGGGTATAAATTATTTTCTTCATGATTTGAGTATTTTTTCAAAAATAAGAATTTCCGAGCATACAGGCCTTCACACGGCAGTGTGTTTTGAATTCAATTTCCTATGTTTTTTCCTTTTTAAACGTAGAGCAGCTGTGCCAATTATCATTGCCTTTTCCGGTGTATCTTTGTCCGCGAAAACTTCGTGTTATGTCAACCGCTTATCACAGTCGTGAAATCGCCATTGGAGAACTCCGCCTCGGAGGGCGGCAGCCTGTTCTTGTCCAAAGCATGACCAACACGCCGACAATGGATACAGACGCTACTGTTGCACAGATAATACGTTTGGTGAATGCAGGTAGTGAAATGGTAAGAATTTCGGCCGCCAACGTGCAGGAAGCCTGTAACCTAAAAAATATTCGTAGGTCTTTAGCGGAAAAAGGTATAAACATTCCGCTTATCGCGGATATTCATTTTCAGCCTAAAGCTGCAGAAGTGGCTGCCCGAATTGTGGAAAAAGTCCGTATTAATCCGGGCAATTATTCTGGTTCGCACCACAAAGCCAAAAATTATTCTGACGTTGATTATCGCCATGAGCTGGACGAAACGGCCAAAAGACTTGCCTCACTACTGAACATTTGCAAACATCACGACACTGTCATTCGGTTAGGTATTAACCATGGTTCACTTTCCGACCGTATTCTGTACAAATATGGAAACACAGCCGAAGGGATGGTGGCCTCGGCCATGGAATTCATCCAAATTTGCCGGGAGGTTAATTTTGGAAATCTTATCCTTTCGTTGAAAGCCGGTAATGTTCAAACAATGATACAGGCCAACCGGTTGATGGTACTGGAAATGCAAAAGTTCGGACTTGGCTATCCTTTGCATCTCGGTGTTACTGAGGCAGGTAATGGTATTGAAGGTCAAGTAAAATCTGCCATGGGAATCGGAACACTACTTTATGAAGGCATTGGCGACACCATACGCGTTTCGCTCACAGGGGCTCCTGAAACTGAAATTCCGGTAGCACGCAGACTGGTTGAATTTTACGGGAGGGGCGGTTCTAAATCTGTGGTGAAAGGGAAGGTGCAATATTTGAAGGTAGGTATGATACCCCAACACCAGCGTTTGGCTGTTGCCTTAATTGACGATTGGGCAGTTTTACCAGCTGATGCTGAGATCATCCTCCTATCCTATCCGGAAATAGCTGGGGAGGATTTGTTGCTTTTAGCATCGGTTGATTTCTACCTGTCTTATGCACTAAAGAAAGCAGTTGGTTTGCTCGTCACTAATGGTACCACCAACCCTATTCTGCATCACAAACTCGCTTTAGGAATTTTACAAGCCTGTGGGTTGCGTTATTCAAAAACCGAACTTATTGCCTGCCCTTCTTGTGGACGCACACTTTTCGACATTGAAAAAGTACTGGAAAAGGTCAAGAAACGATATGGAAATTTCAAAGGGTTAAAAATAGCCGTGATGGGCTGTTTGGTTAACGGGCCTGGCGAAATGTCTGCTGCTGATTTTGGTTTTGTGGGTGTAGCTCATGGAAAAGTAGACATTTACAAAGGGGGAAAAGTACTTTTCAGAAATCTTCAGGAAGCTGAAGCTCTTGACAGACTGGAAATGTTGATTAAAGGCAAGTAGTTATTTGCTATTCAGGAAAATTTCGACTGTCTTTTTGATACTTTCTTCCATTGGCATAAAAAGCATTCCGGTAGCTTTCACAAATTTCTCGTTGCTATAGCGGTAGATACTGTTGGCGGTTCTTGCTGTCTGTTTTGTTATTAACGGACTTTTTCCGGTAAATAACGATCTTGCTTTTAGCATACGCCAGCCCAGCTCACTCAAAAACTCCCCGGCTTTGAATTTCGGCGGCTCCACTCCCAGCATGCGAGCCATCGTTTCAAATAATTGTTGGTAATTCAGGTTTTCACTGTTTAGGATAAATTGTTCTCCCGAATATTTTCCTTCCATTAACAGAATCATAGCTTTGGCCACATCATTCACATCCACGTAGCCGTTGGTGCCAAGGGTATAAAACTTTAATCCGTTATATACCGTTTGAAACATTTTAGAACTACCCGTATTAAAATTCCCTGCGCCTAGAATGATGGTTGGATTAACAATGACAGCCTTCAGTCCTTCGGCTATGCCGCGCCACACTTCCCGCTCTGCTTCATGTTTACTAATAGCATACGGAGAGGTCTTTTCCCCGGTTTTCCATTCCGAATCTTCGGAAGTCACTCCTTCGTTTCCAGCCCGTCCCAAGGCTGCTACCGAACTCACATAACAAAGTTTCTTAATTTTATTTTCGAGGCAGGCATTTACGATATTTGTGGTTCCGGTAATGTTGGTTTCCATAATTTCTGCCGTCTTCTTAGGATCAAAAGAAACCAGTGCTGCTGTATGATATACCTTTTCCACATCTTTCAACATGTTTAAGAGTGAGTCAATATCCAGAATATCCCCATCTACCCATTCGATTTTTGAATAGTATTTTTCTGGTTGGGAAGTATAATAGGAAAAGACTTTTTGGGTCTGGCTAACGGAAGTTTGGGAACGCCGTAGGGCCCGTACTTTAACCTCTTTTTGTGTTAAATGATACAGCAAATGCGCGCCTACAAGTCCTGTTCCTCCTGTTACTAAATTCATGTGGGCTAAATTAGTTTGTTTTTTCTTTACAAAAGTCTTCTGTCAAAAGACAAATTTACGAATAAATATATAACGTCTTGTTTTCACACCTTCATCAGAAAGGCCCTCTATCCCCAAAAG
>CAYLSW010000039.1:0-13259 GCA_964386145.1 uncultured Lentimicrobiaceae bacterium
GGTTTAGTTATACTCATGGGAACTTTTTAATAATTTGCTAATATATTTTCGGAATGAGCCTGTAAGTCTTTGCCATATAATTTTTATAAGACTCACCAAATTGTTTTATCAGGATATTTTCTTCTGTTTTTATCCGGTAACTTAATGCAAGTAAAAATGGAATAGTAACTACCATTACTGAGAAGATACTGTTCATTGAGATGGAAAGGCCGAAACCAATAAGTAATAATCCGAGATAACTCGGATGCCTGAGGTTTTTATATATCCCGTCAGTCTTCAGATGGTGATTTTTTATGATGGCTACATTAACGGTAAACTCTTTGTTTAATTGGATGATTGAAATCCACCGGATAATAATTCCTATCATAAAAACAGTTAACCCCAACAGGGCTATCGCATTATTTAACATGCTCCATTCCTGACGGTTTGCCGTAAAAAATCCTAATGTCAGACTGAGCGGTATTGTAATCCAAAATAATACCAATGATTTTTTATCGCTCTTTGCTTTCGTTCCGCTCTTTTTTGAACGTTTTGTCATCATTAAAACCAATTCGGACAAGAAAAATAAGAGAGAAAGACAGGTAACTATTTCTATGGTCATCTTTTTTCGTTTTTATTGCACCCCGTTTTTGTTCGTTGTCTTGTCATTTTTTTAATTTTCCGATTTAAGAATGAACTTTCCTAATCACGAATTGTGCCATGAATGGAAACAAGTTGAAATACAATGCGTAACACGCTTTTCTGCCGTAGATGATAAATTTAATAAAATAGCAAAGTGTTCGGCTACTCCACACAAGTGTGCGATTTCGGGCAATGGGGTGCAAGTGTGCACCATTGGAAAAGATAAGCAGCCACGCGACAGCCATTGGTATGGGATAATTCCGTTATTTTGCAGACAAATTCCTCCAATGGCAGAACAACAGACCACACCCGATACATTTTTCGAACAGCAGGTGACGCATTATGAGCAGCAGCTCACACAGACACAAAAAAGTATCCGGCGAGTGGCTGCTTTGCGCATTTCTACTTTCCTGATCACCGTGCCGGGTATCTATCTCACTGCCGGATATTCATTAACGGCAGTGCTGACGGTGGCTGTAGCCGGATTTTCATTGTTTGGCTTTTTTGTCTTTCGGCATGTCTCTCTTTTTAAAAAGAAAAAATGGACGGAAAAATTACTGCATATCAACGAAAACGAACTTCGTTTGTTCCATCGCGACACATCGCACCAGCCTGATGGACTTGAATTTCAGGATATGGAACACCCTTTTGCCAACGACCTCGATGTTTTCGGAAAACGGTCGCTTTTTCAGCTACTTGACCGAAGCGCTACCCACATCGGACGCAAGCATCTTGCGCTCACGTTATTGTATCCGCCGAAGCAAAAAGAGCGGATAAAAGAACGGCAGGAAGCCATTGCCGAACTCTCTGGTATGCTCCACTGGCGACAGGCATTTCAGGCTTTGGGAAGTACGGAGGAAAAAGAAAAAAACAGTACCGGGAGTCTGCTTAGCTGGGCAAAAGCCACAGAAACAGTTTTCAATAAGCCGGTTTACAAAATATTACTGATTCTCACGCCGTTACTTGGGTTTGCTGATATGGGGCTAATTAGTTTTGGTTTGTTGTCTTACAGCAGTTTCCTCGCTTTTTTGCTTTTGCCGTTTCTTGTGTTAGTACCACGGCTTTCGCAAATCAACAAAGCTTATGATCTTTTAAGTAAAAAGACTTCCCTGCTGGAGCAGTATTCCGCACTGTTTCAGAAAACAGAAGAAAAAGAATTCCGCTCGAAAATTATGAAGAATTCCGTGAAAACGCTGGTCAAAGGAGATATTTCAGCTTTTAAAGCCGTCCGGCAGTTGTCGGATATCTCCAAAGTTTTCGACTACCGGCTGAAAATGTTTGCCGGGATTCTTCTGAACATCTTTTTTCTGTGGGATATCCGCCAAAGTCTTCGGTTGGAAAAATGGAAAATACGATACGGACAAACGCTTTCGCCGTGGTTGGAAACGCTGGCACAGGTGGATGAGCTCAGCTCATTTGCCGGGTTTGCTTTCCAGCATCCCGAAGCCGTGTTTCCTGAAATTGTCACCGAAGGTTTTCGCGTGAAAGGGGAAAATCTGAAACATCCGTTTATTGACCCGGCGGCATGTGTAGGCAACCCTGTGGATATTGATGGCTGGAGCCGTTTTCATATCATCACCGGCGCTAACATGGCCGGGAAAAGCACTTACCTGCGAACGGTCGGAATTAATTACGTGCTGGCCATGACCGGCGCTCCCGTTTTGGCCGATACTTTTGTGTTTACTCCGGTACAGCTTTTCACCGGTATTAAAACTTCCGATTCGCTGCAGGATGGGGAATCTTATTTTTTTGCCGAGCTGAAAAGGCTGAAAGAAATCATCGTTCGTCTGGAAAAAGGCGAAAAACTGTTCATCATTCTGGACGAAATACTGCGTGGCACCAACTCCAAAGACAAGCAAAAAGGCTCCAACGCCCTGCTCCGGCAGTTTATCCGGCTGGGGGCTTCCGGCCTTATTGCCACCCACGACCTGGCGCTGGGTGAGCTGGCAGCTGATTTTCCCGAAAATGTTATCAACAAGCGTTTTGAAGTGGAGATAGAACATCATCAACTTCAGTTTGATTACCTCTTAAAGGAGGGTGTTTCCCAAAACATGAATGCCACTTTTCTTATGAAAAAGATGGGAATAACCGTGTAGTCCCAATTTCTGTCCATAATCTGGATTAATGATAAATTAGCTTGTAATAGAGGCTCTTATCAACCAAAGTTATAATTTTGTTTTCCTAAAACCATTAGGGAAGCATGTTTTCTCCGTTAAAAGCCATCGTATCTTTCGGGCTGTTGTTTCTGTTTTTTGCCGGACAGTCTTTCGCTCAGCATTCCCTGCCCGACACAATACATGCTTTACCGATACATCAGCCTATCAAACTGGATGGCAGGCTGAATGAGCCTGCATGGCAACAGGCAAGAAAAATCTCCAATTTTACCCAGCGCGAACTGCACGAAGGCCGTCCGGCAACCGAACGTACCGATGTGGCTGTTTTGTATGATGCCAAAAATCTTTATGTGGGAGTGTGGTGCTACGATAATCATCCGGATAAAATTATCGCCAGCCAAATGAAACGTGATTTTGATTATGGTACCGATGATAATTTTCAAATTATTATTGACACTTACGGCGACCGGCGCAACGGCTACCTGTTTATCACCAATCCCAATGCTGCCCGGGGAGATATGCTGATTTCGCAAAACGGACAGCGAAGCAACAGCGACTGGAACGGAGTATGGAACGTGAAGACAACACGAACAGCACAGGGGTGGTTTGCCGAGTTTGAAATTCCTTTTTCTACCCTGCGGTTTGCCCAGGGCGGGAAGCAGATATGGGGAATCAACTTTGAACGAAACATCCGGCGCAAGCGCGAACAGGACGACTGGCAGGGATGGTCGCGCAATTCCAGTGTCAGGCAGGTCTCCAACGCTGGTTTTCTAGTCGGAATTCGTGGGAAAAGTAAAACTTCACTCATTGAGCTAAAACCTTATGGTATCACAGGGCTACAAATCAATAAAGAGGAGAAGCCACACTTTACCTGGAATATTGGCGGTGATGTGAACTATTTGATTACGCCGACCATAAAAATGAATCTCACCATAAACACCGACTTTGCCCAGGTGGAATCAGACCGTATGCAGGTTAATCTGACACGTTTTTCGCTTTACTATCCCGAAAAAAGAGAGTTCTTCCTTGAAGGAAAAAACTATTTCAACTTCGGCCTGGGTCACAGCACCCAGCCTTTCTATTCAAGACGTATCGGCCTGGCCCCCGACAATTCTATTGTTCCCATTATTGCCGGGGTGAGGGTTATGGGGAAAACCGGAAACACCTCCATTGGCGCCATGAGTATCGAAACGGCCAATAAAGACACATTGCAGGCAGCCAATTACTCGGTGGTCAGGGTAAAACAGGACATTTTTAAAGAATCAAGTGTGGGTATGATTGCGGTGAGTAAGCTGGAACCCGGTCATCAGAACTTCGTGTATGGTGCTGATTTCACATATTTCGACTCTCACTATAAAGGAGACAAGAACATATCATTTGGCGGCGCCGTTGCACAAAGTTATACTTCCGACAGGACAAAGAAAACAGGTCTCGCCAGCCGGCTGTTTTTTGATTATCCCAACGATTTTATTGATTTCTCAGCTATCTGGGATCGTTCGGGTGAAGGATTTAATCCGAAGGTGGGATTCCAGCGCAGGAAGGCTTATCAAATGTATAATGCTGATTTCAGAATTAAACCGCGCCCCAAAAAGATTCATTTCATACAGCAATTTATCTTTAAATTGTTTGATTTTAACTATTATGTTGATGATGTGACCCACAAAATGCAGTCGTTCTGGTCGGAGTTCAGACCCTTGGGCTTTATCACCCGGAGTGGTGAATATTTTGAATTTAATATCCAGCGGAAAGCGGAGAACCTTACCGAAGATTTCAATATTTATGGTGACATTGTTGTTCCAAAAGGAGAATATTGGTTCACCGACTGGGAACTGCAATTTTCTACTTATGACGGACGGAAAGTTTATGGTAATTTTTTCTCTAACTGGGGTGGTTTTTATAATGGAAGCCGTACAGTCCTTGCCGGCTCTATAAACTGGCAAACATCAAAACATCTGCGTTTTAGCACCGACTATCGGCAACAACATATCTATTTGCCCGGTGGAAATTTTATTGTGCATGAGTTGGGCAGCCGGGTTGACTTCGCCATCAACCCCGATTTGTTTGGCTCCATGTTTGCCCAATGGAACAACCAGGAACAGGAAATGCTCCTGAATTTTCGTGTCAACTGGATTCCCACGCCGGGAACAAATCTTTATTTTGTCGTTAACCAGGGGTATGATACACAACAACATCAGTTCGATACCAAATACACAACTATCCAGGTTAAGTTTGTCTGGCGGTTTGTTTTATAAACATATTAGCCTGGGCACCTCTCCTGAAACTGAAAACAAAGCCGTGTATCCGGGCAAATCAGAATGAGGAGAAATTATTACATACGGAGAAACTTTGGGCGTGGACGCCCAAAGCAGGGATAAAGACGAATGAATAAAAAGCCGATATGCCTGTCTTTTTGAAGGACGAAAAAAATATGACAGAAAAGCAAAGGCAAAAGTTCGAACTGATTATATCTTCATACTTTTCACACAAAAAGTGCCTAAAGTCAATTGATTTGGGGGCCTGCATCAACGAGGCGCTGGCCTTCCGGGTTATCAGCAAAATGCTCAAAGTTGTCGATAAACTTTTTAGCAAGACTTATTGCGGCTTCGTCCCAGTCTTTAGGGTTTTTCCACAAATTGCGAGGGTTGAGAATATTACTATCAATGCCGTTAAGTGCTTTGGGAATCCGGAGGTTGAAATAGGGCACTGTGTCAAATTCAGCTTTTTCGATACTTCCGTCAAGAATAGCATCAATAATTTTGCGTGTTGCAGGCAGGTCAATACGTTTGCCAACGCCATAAGCACCACCAATCCAACCAGTATTAACGAGATAAGCTTCCGAGTTGTTCTGTTCCATTTTACGGATTAATTCTTCTGCATATTTAGTAGGATGCAGCAGCAAAAAAGCAGCGCCAAAACAGGCTGAAAACGAAGGTTGTGGTTCGGTAATTCCACGTTCGGTGCCGGCAATTTTGGCTGTATATCCACTCAGAAAATGATATTTGGTTTGATCGTGAGATAATTTAGACACGGGAGGGAGCACACCGAAGGCATCGGCAGTAAGGAAAATTACTTTTTTGGCATGGCCGGCTTTTGAAACAGGTTTTACGATGTTTTCGATGTGATAGATAGGATAGGAAACTCTTGTGTTTTGAGTTTTCGAACTACTTGAAAAGTCAATGTGCCCTTTTTCATCAATAACAACATTTTCGAGCAAGGCATCACGACGGATGGCATTCCAAATGTCGGGTTCACGTTCTTTATTCAAGTCGATAACTTTGGCATAGCATCCGCCCTCAAAATTAAAAATTCCGTCGTCGTCCCAGCCGTGTTCGTCGTCGCCGATAAGCAAACGTTTGGGATCGGTAGAAAGTGTTGTTTTTCCCGTACCCGAAAGGCCGAAGAAAATGGCTACATCTTTCATGTCTTTACTCACATTAGCCGAGCAATGCATTGCAGCAATACCTTTCAGAGGAAGATAATAGTTCATTATGGAAAAAAAACCTTTTTTTATTTCTCCGCCATACCACGTACCGCCTACAACAGCTCGTTTTTCTTTTAAGTTAAAAACGGTGAAAACCTCCGAGTTCATTCCCATTTCTTTCCAGCGGGGATTGGTGGCACGGCAAGCATTCAGCATTACAAAGTCGGGTTCAAAATTTTCGAGTTCTTCATCGGTGGGTCTGATAAACATATTTTTTACAAAATGTGCCATCCAGGCAATTTCGGTAATCACCCTTATACGAATGCGGGTATTTTCGTTGGCACCGGCATAACCGTCTTGCACATAAAGTTTTTTGCCGGAGAGTTGTGCAGAGCTTAAATCGTAAAGATATTCCCAGTTTTTTTCTGAAAGGGGTTTGTTATCGGACGAAGTTCTCAGCTCATTTCGCCACCAGATATTGTGTTTTGATGTTTCTTCTTCCACAATATATTTATCTTTGGGCGAGCGACCTGTGAATATTCCCGTATCAACGGCAACCGCATCACGGTCGGTAATCGTACCTTGCGAATAGCCTTCGTTATGAGGATTAATTTCGTGTTCAAACAACTTGTCGTACGACAAATTATAGTTTAATTCGGCAACATTGGAAATTCCATAATCTTTCAATACTGCAAGAATCTTGTCCGTTATTTTTTGCATATCTAATAATGGGTTGTTAAACAATTATTTTTAGGGGTGCAAGGTATAAAAAAAAGATTTATCACAAAGAGATATACTTGTGAGTTTAATGCCAAAAAACAACCATACGAAAAACTTTGGGCGTGGACGCAGTGAAAGAACTTTGGGCGTGGACGCAGTGAAAGAACTTTGGGCGTGGACGCCCAAAGCGGGGGGATGCTAATAAAAAATTACCTTAGTCTTGGGATGCTTTTCTTTGAAGTTTTGCACTTTTCTCGCCCTCAGCAAGGTGTGGTCGCAGCGCAACAAAGTCAGCCGCGACAAGGGCATCACATATTTCAGGCTGTTTACCCTTGTGTTGTTGATAACCAGCTCACGCAAATTGCTCAGCCCTGCCAACGGTTTCAAATTTTTAACCCGTGTCCCAGAAATGTTCAGCTTTTGCAGTTGGTGCAACCCCTGCAGCGGATATAAATCCTCCACCGAAGTATTTTGCAGGTTGAGACTTTCTAATTGCTTCATGGAAGCCAGCCCTGTTATATCCCACAACGGACTATTGCTGATACGTAATTGTTTAAGCCGTTTCAGACCGGTAATGGGAGTAATATCTGTTACACCTGTATTGTCCAGCTTCAATGTTTGCAACTGTACAAAAATGGTTAACGGTTCCACGTTTTCTATGTTGAGGTGGTTGCTGACATTTATTTGCTTCCGGTTTACCAGCTGTTGCAGTTGTTCAGCCGTAGGAGTATTATCTAATTCCATTTGTTCTGCAAATACATTCTGCCAGGCCTCTTCAAGATTGTTCCACCATAATTTGAGCCTGGATGTCTGGAACAGAACCAGGCACTGAGGCAAATGTCTTTCCAATGCAAACACATTCTTTTGCTTTACCTGTGTACTGTCGGCCAGCACCACACTCAGGTTGCTGTTTCCGGAGAGTGGTAGTAAATCGTGTATTGCCGTGTGTTCAATATTGATGGTTTTCAGGTTTTTAAGTTTTTGCAAAGGCGTTAGTAAATGTACCCGTGTGTGGCTAATGTCAAGTCGTCGCAAGGTTCTGACAGTACTCAACGGTTTCAGATTGCTGACCCCGGTACCCGAAATATTGAGTTCTCTCAATTGAATGAGCATAGTGAGCGGTCTCAGAGTGTGAACTTCCGTGTTGCCTTTCACATTCAGTTTTTTCAATAATAAAAGTTTATGGAGTTGCTCTTTGGTAACCGGCTTACGAAGATTAGCATGAGTAATGAAAATATTTTTCCAGACTTCGGGAAGTGCTTTCCACCATTTTTCCAGTTTTTGTGAATTATAAATCACCTGAGTTTCAGGATTTAATCTATTAAAAGCAGTGGCAGATTTACTGTTGACACCTGAATTGTCACAATAAATGTATTTCAAGGCCGGTAATTGTGCGAGGGGAAGCAGGTTGGAAACCCGTGTGCCGTTGATTTGCAAAACTGACAGCGAGTCGAGCGTGCTAAGCGGTTGCAGATCGGCGATAAGGGTACTGTCAAGGTTGAGGCTTTGCAAGGCAGTGAGATTGGCGAGTGGAGCAAAATCTTTCACAGTGGTTTTGGCGATGTTCAGGTTGGTCAGCCGTGTCAGCGATGCCAGCGAATCAATACTTTGCAAAGGGGTGGCATCCAGTTCCAGCGTTCTTAAATTTTGCAGATTCCTCAGGTCTGGGAGGCTGTCAATGTGTGTATGGGCAAGGTTCAGCATCTCCAGATTTTTCAGGTTCTCCAGTACTTTCACTTTGCCGATGGAAGTATAAGCCGCATCAATTTCACGTATAGCAGAAACATAACGCAACGGATTTAGCGATTCTACCGGGCAACCGGTGATATCCAGTGTTTGTAGTCTGCTGAGGCTGCGTAACGGTGTCAAATTGTCAACAAGCGTGTGGGCACAATTCAAATAGCGCAGGTTGTCCATTTCGCTCAGCGGTGCAAGGTTTTCGATATCAAGGTTATCTGAAATATCAACCTCCCGGGCATTTCGCAAATGGTGGATAAGTTGCAGCATCAAGCCGGTATTTCTCATAATCAGGGTATCCGGCACAACCATGACGGAATCATCTACTTCCGTCATGCTATCTTGCATAGGCTCCAAATGGGTGGTGTCCGACGCAGATTGAGTTGAGTCCGGCTGTATACTATCGGCAGGAATCATCTTCTCGGTCTCCACCACGAGATTGGTGTCGCTGAACGAGATAATTCTGTTCAGTGGGATGCTGTCATATACCCGAATGGATTTTCCGAAATAGTTTTTCCAGGCTGGCGAAAGGTGGTTCCACCAGTATTGTATTTCTATGTCATCGTTGAGTTTTTTGGTATAAATACTGGCAATCTTCAAGTTGTTTTTCTCCAGGTCAAGGTTGATCTCCACATAACGCAGCTGGTTGTTATCAATTGAGTCTCCTTCAACGGTAACACCTTTTAAGTTGCGGTTCATCGTCACTTTAAAATATATCCGGCCGTTTTGGGTAAGCATGGGGGCGATGCTTGTAATGTGAAAGGTAAAGGTGACTTTTTTAAAGAAAAAGACAACATCTTTCAAATAAGCTTGTACATCTTTGTGGATAGGCACTACGCGATGTGCATCGAGGTCCCCTTCAATCTGCACTTTGTCATTTTCAAATATTTTCAGGTAACTGTTATTGATGATAATCTCCTTTTCGGCCGGCGGATTGGTCGGGTCGCCCAAAAAATTCAGCGTTCCCTGCAAATATTTTATCATTTGGGTGCATTGCGTCTTGTAGGCTTCCACCTCGTCCGGGCTGAGATTAACAGTACTTTGCTGAGCTACGAGACTACCAAATGAAAATAGTCCTATCCAAAAAAACAAGTTTATTTTGTTGAGCATGAGCGGAAGAAATTAATGAGACGGACTTTTTCTTTTTTGGACACATATTTCAGGTTGGAGATGAGCCATCCCGAATTGCTGTCGTTTCGGTTGAAAAAGCTCAGCTCAAAATACCAGTGTGGTATCTGCAAAAAATGAAACTTCACGGAATTGATATGTTCAAACTTTAGTTTACCTGTTTTCATTAAATAGAAAAATAGCGTCAGGTAATCCGGGTGATAATCCGTAGAAGCGTAATACTCAATATGTTTCGGATCGTCAAAGGCCTTGTTCAGGTTCATAAAATCCAGTTCATGACTTTGCGGGTGTAAGAAATATTTCATGTGACCTGCTTCGTTTTCTACCGGGAAAAGATGGTGTAATTCGGTATCATAAACATTACTGATGATCCATTTAGAACCCAGTCCGGCCTTTTCAAGTGTCAGGAACAGAATCAGATGAACCGGCACACCATCGTTATCAAAAGAGGCAGAGACCTCGGCATACCAGTTCTTGTCCAGAAAATTCAGAAAAACAGGATGTTCTTTATTGGTTACGTCTGCAATAAAATATTGTTGCAGTTTCCCCGAGGTACGTGGGTTTTGACGATCGAATAGATAAGGAAGCAATTTTTTACGCAGTTTGTTGTTGTGGTAACGCCTATCGGTTTTTTTCAAAGGAGCACCCGAAGGACTTTCTTCCATATTGAAACGGTGTACAAACTGGTTCACCTGTTTGTTCATGGCATACAGGTTGTGTTCACCACCAAGCTGACCGGAAGGAGCCAGCGTTTGTGCGGGAAGACTCAGCCCTCCGAAACACAAAAAGATAATTGCAAAAAACAGCATTCTCAAATCCTTCATCCTTTTTTAAATAACCAGGCAAAAATAGCCTGTTTCCTGGTTTTCCCTTGCAGGCTTGTCAATTGTTTTTTTTAAAATCCAAATATCTCATAAAAATAACAGAGGCGTGGCTTGCCTGCTTTTTAAAGCCTCCGACGAATAGTCTCGGTTTCTTTCTCAAAACCGGGTTTCCCAAGTAGAGCAAACATGTTGCGTTTGTAAGCTTCCACGCCAGGTTGGTCAAATGGATTGATGCCAAGTATATAACCGCTTACAGCACAAGCCATTTCATAAAAATAGATCACTTCGCCCATCATCTCTTCCGAAATCTCCGGAATGGTCACTTTCAGGTTAGGAACGCCACCATCCACATGTGCCAGGGTGGTACCCAGCTCGGCCATCCGGTTTACCTCATGGATACGCTTTCCGGCTATGTAATTGAGCTTATCTAAGTTGGCCTCATCGGAGGGAATGAGGAGCTTATGTTTTGGTTTTTCAACCGAGAGCACTGTCTCGAACAAAATACGCAGCCCTTCCTGAATGTATTGCCCCATAGAATGCAGGTCGGTGGTATTGCTCACGCCGGACGGAAAGATTCCTTTGTTCTCTTTGCCTTCGCTTTCGCCGTAAAGCTGTTTCCACCATTCGGTAAAATAGAACAGCCGTGGTTCGTAATTTACCATAATTTCAATAATTTTTCCTTTGGCATACAAAGCATTACGAACGGCAGCATAAGTTGCTACCGGATTTTCATCAATTTTTGTGGTGGTGACCAAAAAATCATCCATGTTTTGTGCGCCTTTCAGCAAAGCTCGAATGTCAAAACCGGCAATGGCAATGGGAAGTAATCCTACCGGTGTAAGCACTGAATAGCGGCCACCCACATCATCCGGGACGACAAAAGTTTCGTAACCTTCTTTATCGGATAGTTGTTTTAACGCGCCTTTTTCCTTGTCGGTGATGGCGATAATCCGTTGTTTCGTTTCAGCTTTCCCGTATTTCCTCTCCATATGTTCGCGAAGCAGCCGGAAAGCCAGCGCCGGCTCGGTAGTCGTTCCCGACTTGGAAATCACGGTAATGGTATAATCTTTTTCATCCAATACCTGCAATAACTCAGTGAGATAATCTTCGCTGATGTTGTTGCCTGCAAAAAGCATAACGGGGTTTCCGGCTCTCCTTCTCAGCAGGTCGAAATCTGGAGAAAGGGCTCCGATTACCGCTCTCGCACCGAGGTATGAGCCGCCAATACCTACCACTACACTAACTTCCGATTTTTCGCGAAAGCGAGTTGCTGCCGCTTCAATTTTGGTTATCAAAGCTTCCTCTACGGATATAGGCAGGTCTGCCCAGCCCAGAAACTCGTTGCCTTTTCCGGTGTGTTCGCGGATGGCAAGGAAATGGCTGTCGATGGCTTTCTGGTAGTGGAAGATATCTTGTTTCCCTACAAAATTCAGGGCATTGTCGTAACTAAATTTCAAATGGTTCATGGCTAAAGTTTAAGAAACAAAAATATCAATTTATCAGAATACCATCGCATGTTTCAGGACAGAAGTCAGCACCGCCTTGTTTACATCACAACCATCTTTGTTTCAACACAATAAAACGTTAATAGAAACCTGCTTTCCCCGGACTTTCTTTAAGCATTTTTTTGTGTTTATGAAGGTATCTCTTTAAAAACTCCATTCGCAGCGAGTCCATGGTTCTCATTTCTTTCTGCATGTGAAAAAGTCCTTGTTGCCACTGATCGAAAAAATGAGCATTGTTGAAGAAATTCATCATCATAGCCGAATCATTCATGTCAATATCGGGATTCCCAAAAACCTGTAACAGTGAATCCGGGAGGTTTTCCCTGAAAAAAGGCAAAAAACTACTCAATAGGCTGTCCGGATTAATATGCATATTCCCATTGTGGTTGCTGTATGTCCACACATACGTTGAATCGTACCGGACGATATTTCCGTTTTTGTCGTACGCTTTTTTGACTTTTATTTCAACATGAGGTTTGTTGGCTCTGTTGTTCAACGTGTCGGGCTGAACCATTTGCGCGCGCACAGTCATTCCTGCCAACAAAAGGAAAACTGACAAAATAACATTTATTATCCTTTTCATAGCTTTGAACTTTTGGTTTAAAAACAGGTTTGCAAAGTTAATACCACCATCGGTTTTCTAATGCTTTGAAAATGTTATAAAGTGTTGAATTTAAGAATATTTAACAATAAAAACCAACGACAGGTATATCTTGGCAAAAGGGGGGATACATTATTTCCGGCTTTCTGTTTTTTCCATTATTACCAAAGTATTTTTCTTGTCGGCCTTTGGATAGGAATAATCGAACCGGGGAGTATTTACTATTTAGACGTACAAAAGGTGACATTTTTCATTCTTGCAACCATTGACACTTTATCGCTATCTTTGTCCGGATAAAAAATGTCCGGCTACCAAACACAGAATCTCTGAAAATGAATGAAAATCTGGACCCTACGGGTGTGTCGCTCAGCAGAGTGGAAAAAGAATTGGAGAATGTACTGCGTCCCGGACGCTTCGAAAGTTTCGCAGGTCAGCCAAAGGTGGTCGGGAACCTGAAAATTTTTGTCCAGGCAGCCAAAGAACGCGGCGATGCACTGGATCATGTATTGCTTCACGGCCCTCCCGGGCTGGGCAAAACCACGCTGTCACACATTATCTCCAATGAGCTGGGGGTTAACATTATCACCT
>CAYLSW010000040.1:0-5127 GCA_964386145.1 uncultured Lentimicrobiaceae bacterium
ATTCAAAGCCTATTAAAAAATCAAGCCTTTTTTCAAATTGATTTCTTCGAGAGTCCGGATAGTAATAATCTACTTTATCTTTTTGCTTTTTATGAATAATAGATAATTGAAAAAACAACTTAATTGCAGAACTCCATTTGTGATTATAAAGTTCAGTCAAATAATTAATATCCCTTAATAAATGGGCAATGCATACTTGATGAGATATTGCCGGGGTGTTAAAATGACTAGCCCAACAATCATGCACTAAAACAGCATTTTTAAATCCGTCTTTGAATGTATTTGTGATAGACCTTTGTGCTCTGTTATCAGTAATAGTAATGAACGTAGATTCTTCATTTTGCCATGTCCAAGCCCAATGTTTATCGCCATTTACTTTCATTCCTGTTTCATCACTACCAACGGCAAGTTTAGTGTTAGCCTGCATTCTTTGCTTAATTAATTCGTAAGCAGGTTTTGCCTTGCAAACAAGTTTGTCTAAAATATAATGTAATCCTCCTTCACTTATTGGCGCGTTAAAAACATCGTTAAACATTTCTTGCATTCGCTTAAATGGTAGATATTGCCGTGTATGAAAATAACCAATTAAACTTTCAATATTATTTCCATAACTTACAGGGGCATTTGCTTCTGTTGGATATTCAACTTCGTTAACATGACCACATCTACATTGCTTTTTATAGAGTTGGTGTTCAGTAACTTTAATTTCAATTTTTGGAATATCAAATACTTGTCGTTTACCGGCAGGTATGAGTGCATAATTTTCAAGATTTTCTCCGCAACAATTACAGAAATTGGGTGAATGTTGTTTTATGAAATCGGGTGATTTAACCATTCTGAGAGTTTTTCCTTCTCTTCCTTTTTGTCCACCTGGTTTACGTCCACTAGGCTCTCGTAAACTTTTTCGAGTTGGACGATTTTCATCTTTAGATGGAGGTATTGAACTGTTATTGCTATTTTTTGGATGTTCATATTTTGATAACCGACGTTTCAATTCTCTATTTTCTGCTCGTAATATTTTATTTTCGACCTCAAAATGTTCCAGTTGTTGTCCTCGTTTCATTAGTGAGTCAACTTTGGCTATCAATTCAATTATGATTTTATCCTTATCCAATTTATGTAATTTTGATGGAGCAAAAGTAGACATAAATACACTTAATACCAATCTATTAATCAAATAGTTATCATCTTTAAATTAGCCTGTTTTGTTAATAATGGTCTGATTTTACAGAATAAAAAGTGGCGTGAATCCAAAATTGTTTATAAGTCTAACCCTTTTGTTAATTGCCTTGTGTTTTTTATTATTTTTGACACTGATTAGTAACACTTTTTTTTATAAAGATGAGTATTCCTTTCAGTTCTTAATTTTAACAGTAATAACATTGCCATAGAATTATGTCGGCTCAAAATATTAATAACCTTACTGCCATCATAGTTGATGATGAGCTTCATGGAAGAGAAAACCTGAAGCAGATCATCGAAACTTATTGCCACGAAATCGAAATTCTGGGCATGGCCGACTCTGTAGTAAATGCAAAGAAACTTGTTAGTACGCTTAAGCCCGAGGTTGTATTCCTCGATATCAATTTGCCTGTGCTCGATGGGTTCGACTTTCTTGAAGAATATGATGAACGGAACTTTATGGTGGTTCTTGTGAGTGCCCATGAGGAATTTGGCATCACTGCAGTAAAAGCCGGTGCTGTTGACTACATCCTCAAACCCATTAGTATAAAAGAGCTTAAACAGACTGTGAAGAAACTAGTATCGATAAAGCAAAAGGCGATAAGAGTGGAAACTGCTCAGCAACCCGATAAATTAGTTATTCCTTCCACTCATGGATTTAAGGTTCTTGTTATTGATGATATCATAAGGCTTGAAGCCGATGGATGTTACACAACAATAACGACTAATGACGGGAAGAATATCATCGTTTCACGTACACTTAAAGATTTTGAAGACACCCTGTCGAAAGATAAATTTTTCAGAACACACAAATCACATCTTATCAACCTCAAGTATATCAAAGACTATTCGAACCTCAGCGGAAACAATGTCACCATGACCGACGGGAGCAGGGTTGAAATATCGCGCAGGAAAGCACCGGATTTTATTCAAAAAGTTAAATCATTTTTGAAAACAGTCTGATTATGTCTATCCGGACTTTCATACTCACTCTAATCGGGATACTGCTGACAGTTGCTATTTACCCACAGACACCCTCTTATTATCATTATACATCCTCGGACGGATTGGCCTCTTCTACGGTATATCAGATTATTCAGGATCGTGATGGATTTATTTGGTTCGCAACTGCAAATGGAATTAGCAAGTTTGACGGAAATCGTTTTATTACGTTCCGGACGGTTGACGGTCTTAATTCAAATTCAATTATTTCGCTTGTAGAAAATAAAAATGGTGAATTATACATAGGTAATTTTGAAAAAGGAATTAATGTACTAAAGAATGGTACGATTAGTAACTATTATAGTGATATTTACGGGAAACAATTATCCATATCATTTTTAATGCTCCTCTCTCAGGAAGATGATGAACAAAAATTAATTGCATATGGACGATGGGGGGAAATAAATATAATCAGCGAAAAAGAATCTGCCGGACTAACTTCCTCCATTATTAAAAATTCGTCACTACAAATAAATAAATTAGAAAAACTACAAAATGGTAATATAATGGCTTTAACTACCGCAGGGCTTTACCAGTTAAAAGATAGTCTTTTCTCAAAAGTACCTATTAACGGTCTTTCAGATACTGTAATATATTGTCTTTCCAATAGTAATGACGGCAGTTATGTTATCGGCACAAAGGGAAGCATCTACAAAATAAAAAACAATACTGTAATCGATAAGATTCAAGTCGATATTGCGGGTAACAATGACGTGGTAACCATTTTATGCGACAGAAATAATAATATCTGGTTTTCTATTATGAACAAAGGCTTTTACTTTATTGCCAGTGGTTCAAACAAAATCATAGATATGGGAAGTAAATTGGGATTACAGAATACGCTTGTTAACACCTACTTCGAAGACAAGGAAGGAAATATATGGGTAAGTACTTTTGGTAAAGGTGTTTATTGCCTGAATAATCTTTATCTAACGAGTTATAATGAGAATGACGGCTTAAGCAACAACAACGTTTATTCCATTGCAAACGACAAGTATGGCAATTTAATATTTGGTACATTCAACGGTATTAGTGTTTTAAAAAATGAAAGTCTTACCTCAATAAAAAAGCTTTTTTTTAAAACCCGGACCGAATATATTTATTCAATTAAAAACATTAATAATGAATTTTATGTCGGTGGTGCGTTCGGGTTTAATGAAATAATAGATATTTCTTTTCAGGGAATTAAGCTGCACATGTTCGACGGACTATCATTTTGTAAACTAAGAAATGGACTATACCTCATTGGATCTAGGTCAAATTCTATAAGAGTAAGCAGAGAGTTTAATCTTGATAGTAAATTTTCTACGTTTATTGTTTTCGGAGATAGTTTCACTTTAAACCGCATAAACGAAATTTTTGAAGACACAAAGAAGAATACTTGGATTGCGACAAGTCTTGGTTTATGTAAAGCATCCATCCAGCTCGATAAAACAGGAAAGGTAGTATTGAAAAAGTCTTTTTTTTCGACCAATCCCGTTCTGAGTTCGAAAATAAATTCAATCTATCAAGACAACAACCACAATGTTTGGTTTGCGGGAGAAATGGGAATCGCCCGTTATAATCTCCAAAACGATTCGGTTTACACCTACACAAAAATTAATGGCTACGACCTTTCCTCATCCACATCCATAGTGTCGGATAACAAGAACAGATTATGGATCGGAAACATGAAAGGGCTTTATTTATTTTCTGGGGATTCAGTTAAGTACCTCAACAGGCAAACTGGTCTTCCATCAAACGAAGTACTTTCGCTTAGTTACAACAGCATAGGGAATTCTCTTATTATTGGCACGAGTAATGGTATCTCGTTTTTAGATATCAGTTTGTTCAACAACTACAATCCGTCTCCACCCAGTGTGAAAGTCACCAGCATTAAAGCCGGTGATTCGGTTTATACAAGCTATGACAATCTGGTTTTTAAACCGGAACAACATGATATATCCATCCACTTTAAGGCATTGAATTTTTCTTCGCCGGGCTCAGTAAAATATAAGTACAATTTCAACAATGAGTGGATTGCAACGGATTATGACTTTCTCAATTTCATCATGCTTAAAGCTGGCAGTTACAAGATTCGTATCATGGCCAAAGCTCAAAATACCGCTTGGGGGGAACCCTATTTTCTGAGCTTTCGCGTTCTGCCCCGATTCGTCGAAACTATATGGTTTGATATTTTGATCATTTCGTCATTTGCATTGGTTACTTTTCTTATATTTATTTGGAGCCTGAGAATGAACACTAAAAAGATCAGAAAAGAACTTGAGCTTACAGAAAGAATCAACGAACTGAAGCATCAGGCATTGTCAGCCATGATGAACCCGCATTTTATTGCTAACTCCCTTAATTCTGTTCAATATCTTGTAAACAGCCGCCAGTATAAAGAAGCCAATGAATATATTGCCATGATGGGCCAATTAATGAGAAAAAATTTGGATACAACCGGTAAAGCATTTATTCAACTATCAGAGGAAATTACCCGGTTAAAATTATATCTGGATATTGAAAAGTTAAGATTTCAGGAAAGTTTTACATATGAAATTAAAAAGGGAACAGATATTGATCCCGATACTATTCTTATACCAAATATGATATTACAACCTTTTGTTGAAAATTCACTTTGGCATGGGATCATCAATTCCGGTAACCGAGGTCTGCTAACCGTTTCATTTAACTTTGAAGATGTAGACATTGATTCTGTCATATTCAAATCGTTAATTATTAAGGTAACCGACAATGGAATTGGCATTAAAGAAGCAAAGAAGCACAAAAAAGAATATCACATTTCGAAAGGGATACACATTATTGAAGAACGACTCCGATTATTGAGCACCAAGATGCATCTTCTACAGCCCATTATGTTCGAAGATTTAAGTAGCCCTGATAAGGACACTCATGGCACACAAGTCATAATTTCACTTCCTCCACCACTGTATAAAATTT